>JBBQFG010000005.1:0-52011 GCA_038321765.1 Elainellales cyanobacterium | reverse complement strand
TTTGAAACATTTGTACTGAAATCGGAGCCTTCAAAGGCTTTCATGCTCAAATTCTTGAACGATCGAATGCGGCTTTCAGCCAGATGAATTGCTCAAACTGAGACATTTCAATGAGAACCGTTCTCATAATGAGAATTGCTGATCCCTTACAACGTGTGTAGGAGTGTTACATCATTATTGCTATTGTTTTCAACCCGTAGAATTACGGTAGGTAGTCAATAGGCCAAGTTGTTATTTTCAGAGGAACGAAGCGCGATGTACAACTTGTAAGATAACCCTCATCCCTTCTTCTAAAAAACTGTCTCCTATTTTCTTGAGGTTCAGTCTTAACCCTCTAGTTTTTGGTTCCCTATTACTGTCGCTAGTTCAGTGTCAAAAATGGGGTAGTGGTATTGATGTAAGGATTTTTTGATGGGCGGGCTTCGCCCATCAAAAAATCCTTACCAATTTAGGACTACCAGAAATGGAAGGCGTAGTATGGCATGATCGGTTTAGGCGTTTGGCGCGTACAGAATATGAAACCTTATACTAAGTAGTTCAACCTAAATAAAAAATACTAAGTAGTTCAACCTAAATAAAAACCAAATCCTAAAACCCTGCGCCGCCCGCTGTGCGGGCGGCGCAGGGTTTTAGAATCTTATATTTAATTAAGCCCACCTACTTATGCAGCGATTTTCTATATCCTTTCCATATTTGGAGGTGCTAGAAGAAATTACTTAGACCGATGGACACATAGGTTTCTGAATATTCCGAACATTTACCCTGGGACTTTACCTGAACCTCATGACATCCTGGAGAAGATTGAGGTAAAAAGCACGCTTAGCACTTAACTTAAGACAGTTATTGTATCCAGACAGTTATCGTATCCAGACAGTTATCGTATTCTCTTCATTTTTGTACGTGATTTTTGTATGTGATTATCAAGCTTAAACCCAAGTTTTGCCCTATGCACGCAGCGATCGCCACAGAATTTTGGATCTGGGTTTAAGCGTAATTAGCTGAGCTGATTGGATTTGGGTACCGTGCTTCTCTTCGGTTCAAAAGTGCAAAGAGGGTCATTATCCTGACGCATTGAGTTAATAACAATGCTGAATATGGAGACGAAACATTAACCAATGGTTGACCTATTTAATTCTCAACTTAATTCTCAATGGGGCACCTTTGTTCCTCAAGCTGAACGCATAGCTGATTCTTCAGTGACGTTTTCTAGCGAGTTACAGCTTTCTAAAGCAGAGCTAGATTGCTTACTGGAACAAGCGATCGAGCAATACCAAATTCGAGAATACGATACGGCGTTGTCCAAGTTTGCCCAGGTTCTAAACGACTATCGTAACTTGCCCGATCTCCACGGTGAAGGCATGACCCTTGGCGGCATGGGACTAGCATTTTACGCTCTGGGGCGATATTCAGACGCGATCGCTCATTCCCATCAAGCCCTGGCGATCGCTCGGCAGATTATGGATCGGCGCATTGAACGGCAGGCGCTGAGCAACTTAGGCAACGCTTATCGTCACCTCAACGATTACCCCAAGGCAATTGAATACAAGCAGCAAACCCTCAAAGTTGCTCAAGATATTCAAGATAGCCGAGGTGAGATGGCTGCTCTAAGCAACCTGGGGATGGCGTACAAAGCCATGGGCGACTATGACACTGCGATCGCCCATTATCAAGAAAGTCTTGCCTTGGCGCGTTTGTTGCGCGACTCCCATGTAGAAGCCCAAGTGCTGCGTAACCTGGGCAATGCCCACCATGCTCAAGCGAACTTTGCAAAAACCGTCGAGTGTTATGAACAACTCCTGAAAATTGCCCAACGGTTAGATGATTTACCCATGGAAGGGCAAATTTTAAAGAATTTAGCCAGTGCTTGCTACGCTCAAGGCGACTGCGATCGCGCCATTACGTTTCATCAGCGACGATTGACAATCGCCTGCACCCTAAAAGACTATCGCAACCAAGAACAAGCGCTAGAAAGTTTGGGGGTGATTTACGATGCAAAGGGCGACTACGTTCAAGCGATCGACTGTTATGAACAGCGGTTGGCGATCGCTCAACTTGCTCAAGATGCTTACTTAGAGCAGCAAATTCTCATGAGCTTGCGTAATGTCTGCTATGCAGTCGGCGACTATGCTCGTGCCAGTCGTTACTAAACTTGTTTACACGTTTTGACAAACAAGCAACGCTCACTTGTCAAAACGTGGCTCATGGTGTTTTAGCAATTGCGGTGTTTTAGCAATTGCTTGATGCAGTCGGAGAAATTGGGCATTGCTGATTTGAAGCATAGCCATAGACGGATTGGTTAGGACGGGGTGCAGGGGTGGAACCCTGGCTGGGGGCAAAGCCCCCACACCCCCTCTGATCTCAGTGTCCTAACCTTTGTGGCGACAGCTATATGAAATTTTTTTGAGAGGGGCGCTGAGCGCCCCTCTCAAAAAAAATCATATCCGGATTAAGCAGCGCCAGAAATCGGAGAGGGCAGCGTAGTTGTCTCGGCTTCTAATGAGTGGGCAAGAAGGGTTGGTTCACTCAGCCCTAGCCATCGAGTAAAAAACTTAGTGAGCCATTGTTCAACAGCCGTGGCGTAGAGCTTGTGTGCCGCAATCTGAGCTTCAGCGGACTGAGCATCAGGATGAGTGAGGTGTTCGGCGGCGACAGTTGTCCAGCGTTTCATTAGCGATCGCGTCATTTCGGGATGAAACTGTACCCCATAGGCCGTCTCGCCATAGCGAAACGCCTGATTTGCGAATACCTCACCCGTTGCTAACAACGTGGCACTCTGAGGGATCTCAAACCCTTCTTTATGCCACTGATAAACATACTCTAGCCCTGCCATCTCATCTTTCCCAGCCGCTGTGAGTGCAATAGGACAATACCCAATTTCCATTCGATCTTCAGGATGGGGCGCAACCCGTGCTCCCAGCACGCGTGCCAAAAGCTGGGCACCCAGACAAATTCCTAAGTAGGGTTTGCCTGCTTCGAGCACCTGTGGAATCCAATCCAGTTCAGTTCGAATAAATGGCAGTGTTTCACAATCATTGGCGCTCATAGGGCCACCAAAAACTACCGTGGCGGCATAGTCATCCATGGAATTGGGCAGGGGATCGCCTTGACTAGGGCAACGTAGTTCTAGTTCAAGTCCCTGCCGTTGAAGCAGTTGAGCAACTAAGCCAGGGTTAGACGTTGTTTGATGAACGACAAGAAGAATTTTGCTCACGAGCGGTTTTGTGTTTATATTCCTATCTAATTGAACTTAGATGCACTTTGAAAAGTATCGCACTATAGTAAAAGGCTGATTTTGGGGGTGCAAACATCCACAAAATTAATCTCTAACATACCCTTTTAGCCTTGGTTTGAAAATAATAAAGCTGGCATGGCGCTCCTAACTAGAACACCACGTCAGCTCTATTTTGAGATATTTGAAGACGTAAATTTAGCCTCAACTGAAGGACTTGGCTAAGATGATTCATTCGCTGAGGTTCGCTTCAAAATTCGATTTTGGGCGGGTGAAATTCAAATCCCTAAGTAAGGATCAAAACCCATCCTAGCCTTTAACAGTAAATAGAGACATCCTCTCCACACTGGTCAGCCAGGTAGCAGAGTGCCCGAAATCGGAGGGCGACCACCTCATCATAGAGAGGATTAAGCTTACACATGGGAGGGATGTGGAAAAAGGTGTGCCCGAAAAGGGCAACATCTCTCTCAAAAGGGCATTGTGCTGGAATAAAACGGCAAAGGCGGTGAGCAAATTTAGTATCGCGCACATCGACCTGATCTAGCCAGCTACGTAACGGTTTGAGGAGGTCAAATCCGGTAGGTGCTGGAGAGGGCAATGATGCAGGAGGCTGAACAGACTGAGTTTCAGGCTTCAGCGGTGGGGTAGAAATCCAAGTCCAACTGACCAAGGTTGGATTCGGAGTGTCCAGGTTTTGGGTTGAGGAGTCTGGAGTGTTGCAGTTCGACTGGTTCATACGTGTCGCGCTTTCCCTCGGCTCTGAAGGATATGAATCGAATCGGTCAGTAAATGCAAGCTAAAAAATCGTTAAAAAAAGTAAATTGAAAGATTCCTAACTATTAGGAAGTAAACGAGTCTATAAAGTTCCTACACTCTGGAACTATGGCTTACCGGAATCTTGATAAACCTTTTTGAGGGTAACGCTTACAAACCAGAGATGGGGATAGCAATGCATACAATCTGTGGAAGTCAGCGTTACTTTAGCAGAGTCTAACGGGGCATTTTGACTAGTTTGTTTTGCCTCTATGAATTCTATTAATTCTAGGATTCCCCAAATTAAAGAACAGATCGCATCTGGAATTTTCCTTTTCCTGAACCCCCTGTCTGGGTCTTCTAGCGGCTCACAATGCCTGACCACTGAACCTTTTTAAGGCGATCGCGCCGATAGGAGAAAAAATGTTCTGGTGTTTGATAGGTGCAGTACGGTGCGATCGCCACTTGCTCAGGTTTAAGTCCTGCTTTAACGAGTTGCAGAGCGTTGACCCGACGCACGTCTAACTTGACGCGCCCCGGATGGGGATCATCCAAAATAGGTGAATTAGGCAGTTGGCGAAGCGCATCTAACGCCGATTCGATTGTTTCCAATGTGAGTGTCTCGGTTGGCACCGACTCGTTAAGCGCAATGGCTTGAAGCGGTCTGCCAAGGTCTGCCATTGCCGAGAGAATTGTCATTCCCACGGTGGCGGCTACTGTTGTCGAAACTTGATAGACTTCCCCAGCGATCGCTGGCCCTAGGGCGACTCGCAAATGCTCAAGCTGACTTCCGTGAGCTTGAAACCGGGCGATCGCCTGCGGCACAATCGCCATTGCTGTACCGCGCCACCCGGCATGAATCGCCGCCACTTGCCCTGTTTTCACATCTGCAATTAGTGCTGGCACACAATCGGCGCTGCAAGCCCAAGCTGACTGAGCAGACTGGTCGGTTAACACGCCATCTGCTTCCATAAAGGACGATTCGTCTGAGCTTTCTATCTGCTGGAAACCCTGGTCTATTTCATTCGGTGTGATAACTCGATCGCCATGCACCTGTTTGACTCGGTAAGGCTGGGCGGCTGCTGCCAAAACGGTTGTTAATTCGAGGGGCGATCGCGGCGAAAACTGCTGTGTAAAAAAGCCGTGGGCAAAGTCATCTAATATATTGCAAGTCAGGTATGGAAGCTGTTGCCAGGTTTGCCAGTGCCAAGTGTGCATGGGGATCAAGGTAGGGATGAATTCAACGTTTGATTTTTTGCGTGCCTCGCACGCAAAAAATCAAGTCTTAAAATAGAACCTGGTACTTAAACTTCTCAGATGTGCAATACGGGTAAGTTGTGGAATTCAATGTAGCAGCGTTAGAAACAGCCCTTCAGACTGTTCAGAGCGTCTTGGATGCTAGCTGGATGCTTCAACCTGAGCAGCTTGAGCAGCCTGAGCAGAAAGAGCCACCCAAGCCTCCAGAATTTATTATCCATTGGACGGATACGGTAGCTTCGACCAATCAGATGCTGTGGGACTTAATTGACCAAGGGGCTGGCGCTGGAACGGTGGCGATCGCCGCTCAACAGCAAGCCGGACGAGGCCAGTGGGGGCGGCAATGGCAATCGCTACCGGGGGGACTATATCTGTCTGTGGGGCTTCGTCCTCAACAGGCTATTGAACACGCACCACAACTTACTCTATGCAGCGCTTGGGGGATCGCCATAGCGCTGCGTCAGTATGATATTCCGGTTCAACTGAAGTGGTTGAATGATTTGGTTCTCAACGGCTATAAACTCGGCGGCATCTTGACCGAAACGCGAATACGTCGGGGGCAAATGTCCGATATGGTAGTCGGGATTGGAATTAATTGGATCAATGCTGTGCCGGAATCGGGGATCAATCTAAAAACCTGGCAGTCGGCACAGCGGGGATCAAATCTTTTCTCGGATAGTTCACAGACGATTACATCGCTGGAAATGCTGGGGGCGATCGCCCTTTATGGCCTGATGAAAGGCTACACCTATTGGCAGTATTACGGTATCCAGTCGCTGATTCCGCACTATGAACAATTGCTGGTTAATCTGGGGCAGCGGGTTGAGGTAGAGGGGCGATCGGGGGAGGTCGTCGGGATTAATGAAGATGGCACACTCAGAGTTCGCCTTTTAACTCCATTTGAGTCAGGTCTAAAAACATCGGAGTCGCCAGTCCATTCTCCAGAAATATCGGTGAAACCCGGTATGGTTCAGCTTGGGTATGGTCAACACGGTTAGACTGCCACCCGTAGGGACGGACGGCTGTTTGCCCCGACGGGTTGGCTTGGATTAACGGGTTGGGTCAGCAGGTAGAATTCTGTCGTTCGGCATCGGCAACGACCAGCAGCGTCTTTAGCACCGAGTCGGGATTGAGGCTAATGGAGTCGATCCCCAGTCCTACCAAAAAACGGGCAAATTCGGGGTAGTCGCTGGGGGCTTGACCGCAAATGCCGATTTTGCGGCCGTTTGCTTTAGCCCGCTCAACCACCATGCGAATCATTTGCTTTACGGCATCGTTGCGCTCGTCAAAGATCGATGCCACCAGAGACGAATCGCGGTCTAGCCCTAGGGTGAGTTGGGTGAGGTCATTAGAGCCAATCGAGAAGCCATCAAAAATCTGGCTGAATTCATCTGCCAAAATCACATTGCTAGGTACTTCGCACATGACGTACACCTGCAAACCATTTTCGCCACGCACTAGCCCGTGTTTCGCCATTTCTGCCAGCACTTTGCGCCCCTCGTCGGGGGTGCGACAGAAGGGGATCATGGGGATGATATTGGTTAACCCCATGTCGGTGCGGACGCGGCGGATGGACTCACATTCCAGCGCAAAGGCATCGCGATACAGCGGGTCGTAATAGCGAGACGCACCGCGCCAGCCAATCATTGGATTTTCTTCAACGGGTTCAAAGGTTTTGCCCCCCAGCAGATTGGCGTACTCATTGCTCTTAAAGTCCGACATGCGGACAATCACAGGCTTAGGATAGAAGGCGGCAGCTAGGGTACCAACTCCTTGAGCCAGGGTATCGACAAAATAGTCGGGCTTGTGGGCGTAGAGGTGGGTGAGTTGGGCGATCGCCTGTTTCTCGTCTCCCTCTGGCAACTGTTCAAAATGCAGCAATGCCAGCGGATGCACCTTAATTTGGTTGGCAATAATGAACTCAAACCGTGCCAGCCCTACCCCATCCGAGGGCAGTGATGAGAGATGAAACGCTTCTTGTGGATTGCCTATATTCATCAGCAATTGTGTGCGGGTGCGGGGCAAATGATCAAGTGGGGTCTCCTCTACTTCAAAGGACAGTAGACCGACGTAAACTCGTCCTTCTTCGCCCTGAGCGCAGGAAACCGTTACCTCTTGCCCAGTGGTCAATACTTGAGTGGCGGTGCCACAACCCACAATCGCTGGAATGCCTAGTTCGCGTGCAATAATGGCCGCGTGGCAAGTGCGCCCACCCTGATCGGTGACAATAGCGCTGGCGCGCTTCATAATCGGCTCCCAATCGGGATCAGTACGGGTAGTGACTAGCACTTCTCCAGGCTGGAATTCGGCAATTTCATGTGCGTCCAAAATGACCCGCACCTTGCCCTGTCCAATCATTTCACCCACAGCACGGCCTGTAATCAGCGGCGTGTGACGGCTAGAGGATGTGGCATCTTGTCCGTTATCAGCCGCCTCTCCAGGTAGGTGATAGCGCCGCATCACCGTTTGCGCCTTTTGCGACTGCACTGTTTCGGGACGCGCCTGCACGATAAACAGGTCTTGGGTGATGCCGTCTTTAGCCCACTCCATATCCATTGGGGTGCTCATGCCCCGCACTTGGGAGTAATGATCTTCAATAATGCACGCCCAGTTTGCTAATTTCAGGACTTCATCATCCGTTAGGGCGAATTGGGTTTGCTCAGCCTGGGGGACGGGTACAATCTGGGTTTGACTAGATCCCTGGCTGTCATAAACCATTTTTGTTTCTTTGCTGCCCAACCGCTTTGCCAAAATAGGGCGAAATCCCTGCTGTAGCGTGGGTTTGAATACCAGGTATTCATCTGGGTTAACGGAACCCTGCACCACTGTTTCGCCTAGACCGTAGGCGGCAGTAATCAGCGCGGCATCCTTAAATCCCGTCTCTGTATCAATCGAAAACATCACACCAGAGGTGGCCAGGTCAGAGCGCACCATTTTTTGCACCCCTACCGATAGCGCGATCGCCAAGTGATTGAAATCTTTGATGGCTCGGTAGGAAATGGCGCGATCGGTAAACAGCGAGGCAAAGCAGTGATGGCAGGCATCGAGCACCGCTTTTAGACCGTGAACGTTGAGATAGGTCTCTTGCTGTCCCGCAAAGCTGGCATCGGGTAAGTCTTCGGCGGTGGCACTAGAGCGAACCGCCACATCGGTGACATCGCCATAGCGATCGCAGAGTTGTTGGTAGGCTGTGGCGATCGCTGCCTGCAACTCTTCGGGAAAGGGAGTATCGAGAATCAGCGATCGCGCCGCTTGGCCGTGCGCTTGCAAATTCTCCATATCTTCTACGTCTAAGCTGCTAAAAATCTGGCGCAGTTGTGATTCTAGCCCTGCTGTTTGGATAAAGTGACGATAGGCATGAGCCGTTGTTGCAAACCCGGTGGGCACTTTAATGCCCTTTGGTATGAGCTGACGAATCATCTCACCCAGCGATGCATTCTTGCCCCCTACTAAGTCAATATCGTGGATTCCCACGTCCTCAAACCACAGAACAAATGCCTGATCCCTGGCTGCCAGAGCGCTCCTCTTGGATACCTGAACCATGGGCTAACCTCCTTCAGTGGTAACGAGTGCGAATCGATAGCGCACCCATCTCCATGCTAGTCAGTTCACATTTAACCTTCTCGAAACTGGTTGATCATCTACAACGTCTAATGGTGCTGTAGTCTCTAGCCAGCAAGGATCTCAGCATCTTGTTAGACGAGGTGTTGAGTAACATTTCTTGATGATTTTCTAAGAATTTAAAGAGAAGTATACAAATCTCTCGACATGTAGCCGTAGCCACTTGACTTAAAACATTTTTAGTGGGGCGCAAAGCGCGCCACTAAAAATGTCCTTGTCTTAACCGCGCCGGCTACAGCTATAACCAAGAATCAGATCCAAAAGAGGAAGCCTCTGATTCATGCCCCGTTTATGTCCTGCATGGCTTTAACTGGCTAGGTCTGGTTAGAATCGAAACGATCTGGATTGGTTTGCCTATGCTGTCCGTGTTCTATTCCGATGTGTTCTTAGAGCACGATACTGGCTTCTACCATCCCGAAAATGCGGGACGGCTACGGGCGATCGCCACTGCTCTCCAATCTGCTCCATGGGCTGATCAATTGGACTGGCGATCGCCCACTCCTACCGACATGCGTACGTCTCGGTTGATGAACGCTCTCCACGCTGTTCACCCCGATTACTACGTCGCGGCTGTGAAACATGTAGCCGACAATGGTGGCGGGCATGTTGACCCCGATACCGTGATTTCACCTCGCAGTTATGAGGCGGCGACCTTGGCGGTGAACGCCTGGATCGATGGGGTAGACAGTGTTTTGCAAACGGGTGATCCAGCCTTTGTATTGGCGCGTCCGCCGGGGCACCATGCAATGCCCAAGCTAGGGATGGGGTTCTGTATTTTTTCGAATGCGGCGATCGCGGCTCACTACGCCCTCAGCCAACCCGGCATTCAGCGCGTCGGTATCCTAGATTGGGATGTGCATCATGGCAATGGCACCCAGGCGATCGTTGAGAACAACTCCCAGATTGCATTTTGCTCTCTGCATGAGTCGCCCCAATATCCCGGCACCGGAGCCGCTGCGGAACACGGAGCTTACAACAATGTCCTCAATTTTCCCATGTCGGCAGGCAGCACCCTAGCCGATTATCAACCGTTGTTTGAGCAAAAAATTGTCCCATTTTTCCAAACGTTCAACCCTGATCTGCTAATTATTAGCGCTGGATACGACGCCAACCAGGCCGATCCGCTAGCCAGTATTTGTCTCCACCCCAGTGATTATGGAATATTCACGGGCTACTGCTTACAAATTTGCGATCGCCTTCTATTTGGGCTAGAAGGCGGTTATGATTACGATGCCTTGGCGCGTTCGGTGGTGGCAACGGTGGGACGGTGTTTAGCAGAATAAGCATAGATTTGGATGCGAGGGGCGCTCAGCGCCCCTCGCATCCAAAAAATATTTCCCGATGATGCAACACCGAAAATTGTTAAAGAATGGATGCTCGATAGATGCAAAAATTGCGCGATGGTTTAAGTGTAACGCTGACGTTTGTGCTGATTGCTTTTATTGCCAACAGCCTCTTCCGCATTGTGATGCATTTTGTGGCAATGCCTTCTGGTTAGGAGTTTGAGGTGCATCTCGCCGCTTACTTACTCTTGCAGCGTTTTGCTTTTGGTTAAACAACAGTTTTTTATTTAGTAGTTTTTACCTCTTTGACCTATGGCTGATGCATTTTCTCCCGACGTAAGCGATCGCATTTGTAAGCACATGAACGACGACCACGCTGAAGCAGTGTTGCTCTATGCCAAGGCGTTTGGCGGGGCAACGGGGGCGATCGCGGCTCAAATGCTCAAGATTGATCCTGACGGCATGGATTTACAAATTCAGCACGACGACTCTATTGCGCCAATTCGAATTCACTTCGACCATACTCTCCAAGATTCTGAAGATGCTCATCAAACACTGATTGCCATGGTGAAGCAGGCACGAGCTAATTAAAAGGCGTGAGAGAAACCTACTAGGTTTGCCTCACGCCCATTTCTTTTGTCACATGTCGGACTGACGATTTTACACTTCCAAGTAGCTAAAACCTGAGTAGGACAACTTCAGGTAAAGCAGGTATTAGCCTGAAGCAGGCACTGGTATCAGAAACCTGACTTTACGTATGCACATTTATGAACTTAGTAAGTTTCAACATGCCAGCGTTCTTTAATTGAACGCTGATACTCTTTCCAGGTCACGTCTTCTTTCGCGGTAGCAGCGGTCATTGCAGCATCAATACCGTCTTCCATGCCCTTGAGGCCACAGATGTAAGTGTGGGTTTTTTCTTGCTTCACCATGCTCCAGAGTTCGTCAGCATGTTCAGCCACCCGATGCTGGATATACATTCTGCCCCCCTCACTGTTCTGCTGTTCACGACTGATAGCGTAGGTGACCCGGAAATGATCTGGATACTTTGCCTGAATCTCTTCTAACTCTTGCTTGTACAAAATGTTAGGTGTCGTGGGAATCCCAAAAATCAGCCAAGCAAAGCCCTTAAACTGATAATCGGAATTGGCTGCCTTCTCCGCATCTTTGAACATGCGCCAGAGATATGCCCGAAATGGAGCAATTCCTGTTCCTGTTGCCAGCATAATAACGTTAGCTTCAGGGTCGGCAGGCAGCAGCATGTCTTTGCCAACAGGACCCGTAATCTTCACATCAGCCCCGGATTGAAGTTGAGTTAAGAAAGTGGAGCAAACGCCATAAATAGTTTCACCGCTTTCGGGATGCTTGTATTCCAGTTGGCGAACACAGAGCGAAACTGTCTTATCATTCACATCATCCCCATGACGGGTAGAAGCAATTGAATAGAGGCGAAGCTTGTGAGGTTTCCCTTTGCTATCGGTTCCATCTGGAATGATACCGATACTTTGCCCTTCAAGATATCGCAAGTCACCGCCTGAAACATCAAACTTCAGGTGGCGTACAGTGCCAATTCCGCCTGCTTCGACCAGCTCCTCATTAGACAGGCATTTGCCAACGTAGGGGGCATTTGGACGATAAATGTTAACTGGGACGTCTGATTTTTCCTTTGATTTTGCTTGGGTCATGGCTTTTTTCCCTTCTGCCTGAGTCGTTGGCTTAGGCTCTTCAATCACCGGATTGGCTTCAGCAGTAGAGGACACTTTGCCGTTTGCTACACCATTCGCAACACCACCAACTATGGGGCTGATGTTGACAATTCGCCCTCCCATCCGGGTAATGCGCTGCATTTCCTGATTCATACGCGAATAGGGCACTGTGATAAACACACTGCCACTACGACGAATCGGGTAATCCATTTTGTCAGTTTCCTGATTTTGGCGCAGCCCTTCGACCTCATAGAGAAAGAGGCGACTCCCGGCTTGTGAATTAGCGGCTCCGCCCGCTGCAATTGAATTGTACATTGCTAATCAATACTCTCTAAACCCGACTGAACGTGTAAATAACCGTGAAGCTATCTCAGTAAGATGGCTTATTGAGTGCAGTAACACCCGTTGGGCATTGCCCCAAGCAACCGTGAGATAGATCCTAAGGCAAGCCTGTCAAATATCGGCTCGGAAACTTCCTAGCCAACTGAATCTAAGCTGAATCTGAAGGGCTGAACCTGTTTGCTAATAGCGTAGCATTGCTGCGTATGACTCACTCACTGAAGCCACAGACGGGAAAGCCGGAACCTAATTTCATCCCTACTATATTATTTCTCTTAGATTGAGTCTGTTAGACGTGAATCAATTTCACACCATTTTTATATTCACAGGATGCACACTTCCCTTTAGCATGGATATAGGTTTGGGTGGCTTGGCAATCGCTCCACATAGGTTCCTCGTAAAAAATAGTGCTTAGGCACAGGGTCTTTATCTTTACTAGATGTTTCACTTGAGGTTTCGAGTGAGTCATTTGGGCAATTTAGAGCAAAGGGAGCAAATTAGTAGCGCAGAGCAATGAGATTTGAATCCTTTTTCTGCGCTATTCAAGATGTCGGCTTGACTCCCACTTACATAACCATTAATGGAAGTCAAATCTGAAATTCCTTGGTTCTCTAGTCCCACATAAGTTTGATCAAGTTTTTAAGTAGCGCCTTTGGCTGCTTGTCTTGTAGGTAAAGTATCCTCTCTGCTACTATTTTGGTTGACGAGTAGTATTAAATACCTACGTGGGCTTGAGTTTCAAGGTTGCATGACTAGATCGCCACGCTACTTTAGCGGTTCTGCTCAGCAGGATGCTGTCATGCTTTGGCGTTACGTTAAATCTTCACGCCAGGACTGATCATTTGAGGTCGCCTAGCAACGTAGGATGTGCTCTAACCAGGTGGTTATGCTGGCTGTGACAGAGCGATCGCCCTCTTGGAATGTGAGGTTTATCTGAGTTTTCATCGTTTGAGTTTTCATTGCTTTGAGTTTTCATTAGCACCGTTGAATTTTTATTTCGATTAGAGGAAACCTATGATCAGTCAGCCAGGCCGTGTAGTTTTAATCGGCGTTGCCGGAGATTCGGGATGCGGTAAGTCAACATTCTTGCGTCGCTTAGCAGATTTGTTTGGCGAAGAAATGATCACCGTTATTTGCCTGGATGACTATCACAGTCTGGATCGCAAGCAGCGCAAAGAAGTTGGGGTAACGGCTCTAAACCCGAAAGCAAACAACTTTGATTTGATGTATGAGCAAATCAAAGCGTTGAAGGAAGGTCAGTCGATTCAGAAGCCGATTTACAACCACGAGACGGGGATGTTAGACCCTGCTGAAACGGTTAATTCTAATCGCATTATTGTGATTGAAGGGCTGCACCCCATGCACGACGAGCGGGTGCGATCGCTGCTAGACTTCAGCGTCTATCTCGATATCGACGACGAGGTCAAGATTGCCTGGAAGATTCAGCGCGATATGGCAGAACGGGGTCACACCTATGAAGACGTTTTAGCTGCCATTAACTCTCGCCGCCCTGACTTTGAAGCCTACATTGACCCCCAGAAACAGCACGCTGATGTAGTAATTCAAATTTTGCCCACGCGTCTAATTCCCAACGATACTGAGCGCAATGTGTTGCGGGTGCGGTTGGTGCAAAAGGACAACGTTAAGAGCTTTGAGCCAGCCTACTTGTTTGATGAAGGTTCTACCATTGATTGGATTCCGTGCGGACGCAAGCTAACCTGCTCTTACCCCGGTATCCGCATGTTCTACGGGCCTGATGCTTACTACGGCAATTCGGTGTCGGTGCTAGAGCTAGACGGGCAGTTCGATCGCTTGGATGAAGTAATTTACATCGAAAGTCACCTTAGCAACACCTCTGCTAAGTACTATGGAGAGCTGACTGAGCTATTGCTGAAGCACCGAGAATACCCCGGTTCTAAGAATGGTAGCGGTCTGTTCCAAGTGCTAGTTGGTTTGAAGATGCGTGCCGCCTATGAGCGATTGACATCCCCCGATTCTCTGCTAGCAGCGAAGGCGGGCGTTAATTAATAGCTGAGTGTTGTCGCACTTATTCCGTTAACAATCTGGTAGTGGTATTGACGTAAGGATTTTTTGATGGGCGGGCGACGCCCGTCCATCAAAAAATCCTTACCAATTTAGGACTACCGCGAATTTATATGTTCCCAGGTCTGACTTGGGAACTTGTTTCTTTGATAAGAAGGTTACTGTATGGGTTTGGCGATCGCACTGGCAGATGAGCTGTGGCAGCAAAATCAAGATCTGGCGATCGCCTCACTACATAGTCCTTTTGTACAGGGCATTGGTAATGGCACACTACCATCTAGCAAGTTTGCCTACTACGTGGGGCAAGATGCATTTTTTTTAGAAGCATTTGCCCGTGGCTACAGCATCAGTGCGGCGAAAGCTCCTGATTGGCAGGGATTTGAGGTATTTTATGGGCTGGCGGGTGGGGTGTTGCAAGAGTTACGTCTGCACCAACATTACGCCGCCCAGTGGGGTGTGAATTTGCGCTCGGTTGAACCCGGAGCGGCTACCCGCCGTTATACCGACTTTTTGCTAGCAACCGCTTGGAGCCACGAGGTCGGTGTGACAGCAGTAGCAATGCTGCCCTGTATGCGTCTTTACGCTTTTTTAGGACATCAATTGGCCTTTAACGGTGTTCCTACCCATGCCTATGCGGATTGGATTGGCACTTACAGTAGTGCAGATTTTGAACCCCTCACCATTCAACTGGCGGCTCTAGTCAATCAATACGCGGTGTCCAGTCCTTTGGTGCGTTCAACATACCGCTATGCCATGCAGTGCGAACTAGATTTTTTTCAGGCGGCTTGGAACTGGACATAAGCAATTTTTTTGTGAGCATGGCTAGTGTGTTATTTTGTGAAACACCACCGATTTATAGGGGCACCTAGTTCAGGATTTATTTAGTTCAGGATTTACCTAGTTCAGGACTTTAAATGGCGAACGCAAAGATAGATCCTAAAAAACAAGAGCAGCAACATCCACAGTGGCGCAGCGATCGCCAAACCATTAACCAACTGCTCGAAGGCGACCCCACAGACTACAATCTCTGTGAGTTAGCCCGCATGAGAATTCGCTATGACGGGTTTCCAGGTGCCCGAGACATTCAAGCCGACATCACCAAAGCTTTGACCCGTTGGCAGTTGACGGAGAATGACCTATACGAGCGCACTCGACAAATTCACCAAGAGGCACAGGTTTACAAAGGGCGCGGTAGCCAGCGAGAAGACTGGAGCTAGTTCGATAGTCTGTGGGACGTTTCGCAAAGACTATCATTACAGCACAACCTCTTGCTTTTGAGCCGTGTTAAGTAGTTCAACCTAAATAAAAACAAGATTCTAAAAGTCTGCGCCGCCCGCTGCGCGGGCGGCGCAGACTTTTAAGGTTTTATATTTAATTACGCCCATCTACTTAGTTTAAGCGGGTGCCGTTTTAGGCACAATTACCCTCAACCCATTAGGAATGCACTCGACTTCAATGGGTGTAGTTCCTACAATTTCACCATCGACGACTACCTTTTGCGGCGGAGTGGTGGAGAGTTTAAGTCGGCTCGTGCGCCCGTGGACAACATGGGGCGTGTCTACATTGGTTCCGGTTAGGGCTGCTCCAAACATGCGTAGCATGGTGGCAATACCCTGGAGTTTGGTTTCCGTCGATGTGATGGTAACATCTAGCAGCCCGTCGTCAAAAACGACCCGCCCCGCACCCTGCGCCAAAACAGATGTTGGCGGTGCCGCGTTAGCAATGGTGATGGCGTATGCCTGAAATTGATAGGTTTCACCCTCAGCTTCTAATTCAGTGTCGAATAGAACGTGCTGATCGGTTGCTTGCCAGCCTGCCATTAGATAGGCCAACGCGCCCCATTGGTTTTTAAGATCGCGGCTGGCGAGTTCGACTGTGACGGCTTCATAGCCTACTCCAGCTAATAGAATCATGGGAGCACCGTTGCAGCGTGCCACATCGACTGGGCGGGTGTGCTGGTCGGCGATCGCCTGACAGGCATTACGAATGGGCCACAGGCTGGGCAAACCCAACGCAGCAGCAAAGGCATTGGCAGTGCCTCTGGGGATAATGCCTAGGGGAATATTGGTATCGATTAGGGCACCCGCAACGGCAGAAAGGGTACCGTCACCCCCCGATGCAATTACTATATCAGCGTGGGCGGCGATCGCCTCTGCTACCAGAGTCTCTGGGTTGACATCTGGTAACGTGTAGTGGACGTGGAGATGGACGTGGGGGTCGAGCAATTGCCGAATCAGCGCCAAATCTTGGTCTGGGTTAGTATTTCCTGCAACCGGGTTAAAGATTAGGTGAGCCGATGGCACCAGGGCAAATTGAGCAGCGATCGCTTCTGCTGTGGCCAAGTTAGTAGCAAACGGCACGTTATGGACATTGCAGATTCGTAAAAGCGCCTGAATATCTGGTTCGTGCGGTTGAGCATAAAGTGGATCAACTAAGAAAAACACCGCCCGCACGTTACCTGCGGCCACCTCAGCCGCAATCTGGGCATCGCCCCCTTTAGGCCCTGATAGCATGGCATCGACGGGTAATCCCGTGGCGGATTGAATTCGCTGACCCGTTGTGCCAGTAGCAATAAGGCGATAGCGCTTGAGCAATAACTCGTGGCGGCGAGCAAAGCTCACTATGTCGTCTTTTTTGGAATCGTGGGCAATTAGGGCAAGAGTAGCGTCCATAGGAGTTGAAGAGATGAACTGGTGAGGTGAGTCTAGCTACTTAGAAAAAATGTTCTAGAAAAAATGTTCTAGATGTGTGGTTTATTTTTTTGCAGATCTTGTTTTACGGCAATGCTTGATTTAGTGGATGTCGAGTCAGCCGCCCTTGCCGTTGCGAGATCTGCACGGCTCTCATAAAGATAACCAGGTTTCAGGCGATCGGGTCTTAGTCAACTAAAAATTGTTGTATAGCAATAGACGGATTGGTTAGGACGGGGTGCAGGGGTGGAACCCCTGGCTGGGGGCAAAGCCCCCACACCCCCTTTGATCCCAGTGTCCTAACCTTTGTGGCGACAGCTATAAGACGTGTGACTAACGTACCGGCTAGTCCTAAATTGGTAAGGATTGTTTGATGGGCGGGCTTCGCCCGCCCATCAAACAATCCTTACATTAATACCACCACGTACCGTTCATAAAATTGAATAACCTGTTGAGAACACGACCCTATCCCAAGCGAGTTGGGGCGATCGGCTCAATATCGGGGTCATAGCCACCGACTTGGGTTGTCCGTAGTACCCATACTTGTGCGCCTTGATCTAGAAATTGCCGGGTAACCGTTTCACTAGCGAGGCGGGGCAATAGTGTTCGCCAACTAACTAACCCAATTAACACCCCCTCAAGCACATCCTCTTCAGGGCTGATGCCGAGAGTGTTTTCACTCTCTTGCCAGTCAGCACGAGCTGTTCCAAAGGGCAGCAGCTTTCGCTTAATGGCTTGCCCTAGCTTGACTAGATTCTCGAACCGCTGTGCTTGGTCAGGGTTTCGATCTAACCACTGGTGAATCGCGGCGCTGTGCTTGACAATGTTACCTAGATGTTTAACAGCAGCATACAGCGCTTGATTTGAATCTTGAGCGCAGTTGTGGGCTGGCCCGACGTATGTGCCTCCGGTACCGTCACCGATGCGATAACGAGCTGTCATCATTTCAAGTTGATGCACCAAACCATCTAGCGCTGAGGCGTTGATGCCACCAAAATCGTAATTTTGAGTAAAGGCATCAAGTTTGATCAACACATCGCAGACCGGACGCACTCCCAGCCAACCAAATTGGCGATCGCCTAAATATCGGTGCCACGCCAACGCTCCGGCCACGATGCCATCTTGATTGTGGGTGTAAACCTGGTAATAGCAAATATCGAAGCTTAACTCTTGTGCCAGTGGCTCCCGTACTACGGTAGCGATTCCGTAGGCAAAGTGCCCAAAGAAAATTGGGGTTTTAGCGGCAGATTCTCGCTTCTTGCCACCAATGCCCCCATAGGTATGCAGCAGCAACGCGCGATCTCCCTCTTGCCATTGCGACACAGCATTCTGCATTGGTAGCCCCTCTAGCCCCTCTGCATGACTAGCTTCCTCCCGATTCTCACTGTCATTCTCGCGTTCAGCAGGACACAACAAGACTGAACTAACCCGCCCCTTCTGAGCCACTACATTTGCCCAGGCTTCCTGTTTGATATACTCCCAGGCCGCGCTTTTGCCAAAAACCACCCGATCGGGTTGCAGTCGCAGCGCTGCACGCGGCGCGATCGCCCGGACTACAAACAGGCTCGCTTGATCCTGTTCCCCGTAGATATACCAGCCTGTGTCGTTGAGTGGCGATCGCTCTAGTTGCCGATTCGTAGAGGGAAAGATGCCCTCTCGATCTGCCATTACTTGCGGAATGCGGACGATCTCTTCAACCTGGTCAAATGCGCGAGTCGTCCGGTTAAAATGCACCACTCGAAACCAGTCAGATCGTGGATCTAGCTCCCAGTCTGTTCTTGAATTCGGCGGATTAAAACGGCCATAGATTGGCTGATCTGATTCTTCGTCGCGGGCTTGACTGACTGCCCCCACCACCCGTCCCAGAATTTTGACCAGCGCATAGTAGCGACCCGTAATCTGGATTGGTTCTTCCGTAATGTAGAGGGCTGGACTTCCATTCCCGGTTGCATCCTTAACTGTGACTGCTTTTAGCCTCACGACCACATCGTCGAAAGGGCGGGCACCTGCCAGTGACTCTAACGGATTGACCTGCTGCCATCGATCTAGCCGATAGGGATGAACCAGCCCCTGACTCATGCTGTATTCGGCTTCTTCACTGAAGTAAAGATCTTTGGTAACCGTACGGAGATAGTAAGGCATCAGTGCCGAGTCTCCCCAGCGCAGCGGAACCTGTTGCCCCACCAACTGCTCATACCCCGGCTCGGTATGATACACCTCAAACAGCGCCCCGTTGACCTGCCGCCGCTGCTCAAAGGTGGGCAAAATCAGCCGTCCCATCCAGGGGGCGATCGCTTGATATAAGTCTGGGTTAAGCGATTGCTCAAGCGGGTAATAATCAGGACGATTAAACGCCGCCTGTTGATAGAGATCGTAGTTACCCAGTTTACTCACCTGGGTATGCGTCACCAGAGACGAACTACCCTGAATGATGCCTGCAATTAACTCCACCGTTTGCTGCAAGTGGGTTCGTCCATCGGGCAAGTGTGCCACGTTGCTGTAAGGCCCATCGCTGGCATTGTGCCCCACTGGGCCAAGGGAAACCAGCGTAATTTTGCCTCGCTTTTTAGCCCGATTCCAGTCAGACAGAAAAAAAATCTTCCAGCGGCGAGGAAATAAGACAGACCCCTCTTTCTCTACCCAGTCGCGATCGCCCCGAATGTGGTAGACATGTTCTAACTCCAGGGCATTGTGGTTGCCACTCAGCACACCCGATAGAGAAATGACATCAATCGGAGCTTTGAGCGATCGCTTCAGATACGATGCCGCACCCATGGCTATTTGCGCCCCCCCGCTGTAGCCCAAAAGTGTCAGAGGCACACCGCTATTTGTTTGGTACCCATGGGTCAGCAGACTGTTGTGAATGATCTGCGCTGTGCCTTGATTGTAAATGGGGCCATAGCGCTGATCGGCTACTACACTGACGGTCAAAACATTGCGAATATTAATTGTGGCAGCTAGCAGCAGTCCTAGAAGGCCACTCTCCGAGTTCATTTGAAGGCGATCCGCAATTCGCCAAAAAAAGGAAAGTAACCGATCTTCGGTTAGGGGTCTATTTAATACTGAATAAGGAATAATTCCTTTAATTAATACGATATCACTGGGCAGCGCCGCAACCAGGTCGTTGAGAAATCGCTCGACTTCAGGAATATAAAGGTGCTGTGCTTGGGAGATGCCATCCAGATAAACGACATACCGCCTAACTACCTGCCCATGTGTAAGGGGTTCTGCTAACGTTCCAGGACTCACGTCCGTCTGGATTTCGTCCCCATACCAGCCCGCCCACCAGCCCAGTGCTTCCAACGGGGCAAGCAGGCTGGCAAACAAAACAGCAACGAGGGTAATGGTGAGCAGGTCAATCGTTGCTCGCCACGTTGCACCTAGTGCCAGGTACATGCCTTGTAACAGCACAGGGACTGCTGGCAGCACCATGCTGAGCACTAAAGCCCCCAATCCTAAACTAATCCAGTAAGCCCACGGTGGCAGACGTTTTCTCATACTATATGCAGATGAGAATGCAGATAAGGGGAGTGCTTTTAGCGTTACTCATGACGATTCCTGACAACAGAGTGATTGGGTTCCGTTCTACGATTGCACCACCTAATACTGCACCACCTCAATAATGCCGTCTTTATGAATTGTCTCTATGGATATTAATCTCCCATCTATCGTTGCTGAAGTGACAGCAGCGTTTGAACGCTACGAAGCTGCCTTAGTTAGCAACAATGTGGCTATGTTAGATGAACTATTTTGGCACAGCCCCTACACCCTGCGGTATGGCACAACTGAAAATTTGTATGGGTATGAGGCGATCGCCAAATTCCGCGCAAATCGTGCCTCTGTTGGACTGGCGCGCACGCTACAAAACACAACCATTACCACCTATGGCTCTGACTTTGCCACTGCCAATACTGAATTCTACCGCGCCATTTCTGGACAAATTGGTCGGCAGAGCCAAACATGGCTACGCACGTCAGACGGTTGGCGAGTGGTAGCAGCCCATGTGTCGCTATTGGCTACGTAAGTAAGTAGTTCAACCTAAATAAAAACCAAATTCTAAAACCCTGCGCCGCCCGCACAGCGGGCGGCGCAGGGTTTTAGAATCTTATATTTAATTAAGCCCACCTACTTACTGCCGCTAGTTGGGGTTGGGGCTTGAGCCTCGGCAGGTTTCTCGCCGTCGTGATGTTGCACGAATGAGCGAGCACAACCGGGTTGCTCAAAGGTTTTAAAGGTTTTAGAGAAAGTTGACTTTTAGAACACAGCAGAGCGCAGCGCTCTAAAAGTGGTAGTCCTAAATTGGTAATGATTTTTTGAAGCGCGGGCTTTGCCCCCGCTTCAAAAAATCACTACATCAATACCACTACCCTAAAAGTCAACTCACGATACTTTACTCGACGACCCCTTCCGGAGCAGGAATGGATGAGGCCGGACTCAGTTCGGCTTTACAGGTATCACCAATAGCGATGAGTTCATCGGGTGCATCGTTTTGCTGAAGCCGTGCTGCAAACGCCAGAGTTTCTTCAAGCGTATATTGACTTTGCAGTGTGTCAATAAAGCAGGTGCAGTAGTTGGTTAGCGTTTCCAGTGTGCCGGCATCTCCTGCTCTACCCTCAGCAGTACAAGATTGCATGAATGAAGTGACTACCTCTGCTGGATAAGCCTCGCCCTGAAGCTGTGTTTGAGCTTGGGCGGAAGAGTGATGCATGACCAGTCCAGGCATCAGCGTTGTTGAAAGGACAAGGAGCGATCGCATCATCTTTCTTGACATAGAACCTCTAGGCAAATCTCTCTGGGCAAATCTCTTGCTATTGTGCCCTATTGATTATCCCCCCTGCCAATCTGTCGGTAGGCACAAACTAGCGATGTGATTGCCAGGTATCTAGCTACCCTGCTTGTCCACTAAAGTTTTGACAAAGGTTTTTGTCAGCTCAGAATTGCCAAAAATCTTGCGGCATTCTGCCGGAAATTCGTTACTATCAACACTTAACCTGAACAGATGCCATGTCAGTTGTACAGGTCTGAAAAAGTAACGATCTTTGAAAATTACTACGAAGATTACTACCCAAATAATCTGATTACCTGATGTGCAACTTTCAATCCGCCCTCATCCCCCAACCCCTTCTCCCAAGCGGGGAGAAGGGGAGCAAGAGTGGCTCAAAGTCCCTCTCCGCTCTGGGAGAGGGATTTAGGGCTTCGGCGTGAGCGCTCAGTCGAACGGTGAGGGGGTCCAGGAAAGTTGCACATCGCGTGCTGATTCGTAAAATGGCTTAATGACGATGAATGAGCAGAGCGTTAGATAGAGAGGGCGGATGGTACGACACACGGTCAATCCAGTAAGAGCACGCAAAAAGCCCCGTAGACCCGGTCAAAAATCAGCGCAATCCGCCTATTCACCTGCGAACGCGGCTGCTCTCCGCCCCCCTCGCGCCAAACTCGAAGCGATCGCGGTAGATCTGCCCCATCGCCCTGACTCGATCGCCCTCACCCCCTCGTCCACCGTCAGACCTGCGACAGCACGACCACGCCGCCGCCCTCCAGCACCGCGATCGCCCCTGCGACGTTGGAGTGCTGTGTGGCGGTGGTCTTTTTTGTGGCTATTGGCATTTGCGGCCTCTGCTGGAGTGGGGATGCAGGCATTGCAGTGGTTAACTCGTCTGCCGTCGTTACCCGATTGCCAACGGATGTCGTTCGCGGCGGCTGATGGCGATCGCCTCTACTGCGCCCAAGAGGCCGTCAAGAAAGCCGTGCCTGCCGGAGAGCTAGCTCCACTTCTAGCCGGGGTTGAGCTAGTTCAACAGTGGTCGCCTAGCCATCCGCTTTATGCCGATTCACAAGAGCTATTGGCGAACTGGTCTAATGATATTTTGGCGATTGCTGAGCAGCGGCTGTCACAAAACGATCTTGCAGGCGCTCTTAAAATTGCCCAAGCCATTCCGCCGAGCAGCCCTAGCTACCCGCAAGCACAACAGGCAATCACTGACTGGCAAGCCCAATGGCAGCAGGGCGAAATTATCTACACCACGGCTGTCACGGCTCTGCGCCAGCAGAACTGGGATTTGGCCTCAGATCAGCTCGCTGAACTCGGCAAGCTGCCCCACGATTACTGGCGCACCCAGCGGATGAATGTGCTGACCAGCCAAATCGTGGTAGAGCAGACGGCATGGCGATCGCTGGAACAGGCACGACAGACTGTGGTACTCAATAAACCAGAGACGTTACAAGCCGCGATCGCCCTAGCGCAGCAAATCAGCCCCCAGTCAGCAACATGGGAGGTGGCTAAGCCTGAGCTTCAGCAGTGGAGTCAGGAATTGCTAGAGATTGGTTTGCAGCGGTGGCGTGAGGGAGATGTAGCCGGGGCAATCGCGCTGGTGCAAGACATTCCACCCCATTTAGACCTGCCTGCCGAACAGCAGAACTTAGTGCGTTATGGTCACGCTCAGGCACTAGCCCGCTGGGATGCTGAGCAGTGGCAGCCATCCTGGGGGCAGGTATGGCGGTTACAAGAGGCGATCGCCGCCGTGCAAACGATTCCTGCTAACAGTGCCTTCTATCTCTCGGCACAATCAGATCTGCAAAACTGGAACGCCCAACTGCAAGACGTGCAGCATTTACAGGTTGCCAACACGATCGCCAGTTTAGGGCAGCGCACTACCTACGAAGCCGCGATCGCTCAGGCCAGTCAAATTGGCATCACGCGGCCTCGTCGTCTCCAGGCTCAGACGTTGATTTCCTATTGGCACCAAGAAATTCAACGGATGGAAGATCTGCCGCTGCTAAACTATGCCCAAGCGCTGGCTCAACCGGGTGGAATCCCTGCTTTGCAAGCGGCGATCGCTGCTGCTCAGCAGGTACCTCAGAACCGTGCCCTATGGAATGATGCTCAAGCCGCGATCGTTACCTGGACGCAACAAATTCAGACTGTTCAAGATCAACCAATCTTAAACGAGGCTCAGACGTTAGCCCAGGCAGGCAATCTCCGCCAAGCCATTCGCGTCGCCGCTAGAATTGAGCAAGGACGTGCCCTCTACGATCGGGCAAAAACATCAATAGCCCAGTGGCAAACTGCCATTACCCAAGCACTGATTGCTGAAGACCGTAAGCTGTTGAATGACGCAACTGCCAAAGCCTCGCAGCAGCACCTGAGTGAGGCGATCGGCTTAGCATCACAAATAGCGTCCGGACGCCCGTTGTACGCAGAAGCCCAAGCCGCGATCGCCCGCTGGCAATCGGAACGGGCTTCTATCTGGTCGAGCTGGGAGACACAACCCTCTCTAGAATCCTCGGATTCCTCGTCTTTTGATACCCAGGAGGATGGTGATACCCAGGAGGATGGCGACGATGCTATATCTGCCTATGATGGTGCACCCTAGAAGCTGGTTGGGTAGTGGTATTGAGGTAAGGATTTTTTGATGGGCGGGCAAAGCCCGCCCATCAAAAAATCCTTACCAATTTAGGACTACCGCTAGTTGGAAAATAGTCCAAAAGGTCGATTTTCGGGTTTTGTATCCGAAAACTAACTTTATCAAGCAATCTCCCGGAGGCTGTTGAAAAGTATCGTGTATGGCTGATTTCAGCCGTATAGTAACGGAAACGTTAACTGTTCATTCGCTAATCTCTCAAGCCGTTTTCCCATGCCTCTCCCTCCCCGGCCTTACCGTCTTGCCTTAATCGCCGATGATCCGGTTTTTCGCTTAGGCTTGCGTGTTTGGTTAGAACAATTTCCCGAATTTGACCTGGTAATTGACGCGGCTGACGGCAGCAATGCTTTGCGTCTAATTCGGACTCGGCTGGTTCCGAAAGCAGACCCAATGGTCGCCATTGGAACGGGAGAGCTAGCTGAAACGGTTGATCTAGTGGTTGTTGATCAGGAATTAGGGCGCGCCGACACTAGTCAGATCCAGGGGATCACCCTATGCCGTCAACTGCACGCCGAATTTCCTCAGTTGCCTGTGTTGGTACTCGGCGCTTCAGCAGAGCCAGTGATGCTAGCTGCCGCGCGGCAGGTTGGCGTTATGGGGTACTGCCTTAAAACTGCGGAGACAGAGGCGATCGCCACTGCCCTGCGTCAAGTTGCTAGCCGTCAGCCCTACTGGCCTCCGGCCAATGCCAACTCACTTTCTACTCTGCCTAAACGTCTAACTCCGTCCCTCTCCGCTCCTTCTCCCATCCAGTCTCTCAAACGCCATTTACGACAGTCAGGCATCTGCCAAATTGAACAGGCGATCGCAGATCTCAATGCCCAACTGCGCCATCCAGACTTGTCTCTGCTGGATCAGGCTGTTTTGGTTGGACGGCGGCGAGAAATGCGAACCGCCTGCTGGTTAGTGCAGCGCCTGTTGGCTACCCCTGATTTAGCTTCATCCGATTTGGCCACGCCGTTCAGAACAGCATCGCCACCATCGATGGCTGGCGTTAGCGGCCAATCTTCGGCAGGCGATCGCCCTCCTGCTCCAGCCTTTCCCCAGGGGTTGCAGCCCACCTCGGCAGCGTTAGCATCCCAGTTCAACTCCAGCACCCTCTCGACTAGTCTGTCCGGGTCGGCAGAGACCCCTCTTACCGCTCGAAGCTTACGCTCTGTTCTGTTTGAAAGGATTCTCAGCAATCTCCAGGGCAGCCTAGAAAACCTGACGGGAATGCCTCTAGAAACAGATATTTTACGAGCAGATAAAAAATGTGAACTGTTTTACCTGATTTTGCGTAAGCTAGAGCTGCTATTGGATGACCTGCGATTTTCTCAGGTGCCGCTAGATCGACTGCCTGACATGCGATCGCAGCTCTTGTTAGATTTATGGCAAGCTACCAGCGTTGACTTTTTTGGCCGCTATACGACTGTGTCGGTACGCGGCGGAGACATTGAAATCGTCAACGACCTGTTGCTTGATGTCAATCTGGTACGAACGGAAATTTTGGCAAGAATTCCACTATTCGCAGAACTACTGGCGCATCTGCTTTATCAAGCACCACTGGTGATTGACGGCATATCCTACGCCGCAGGTAATCCAGCAGCGCTACGCCGAGCCGAGGCACTGCTGAGTCACACTGTCATTCAACTGGCAAATGCGGTTGTGCAGCCCTTGCTCAATCGTTTTGCCGATGTGGAAGCAGTGAAACAAATTTTTTACGATCGCCGTCTAATCTCTAGCCGCGAAATTGAACGGTTTCGTAATGATTTGTCTTGGCGGTATCGCCTTCAACGCCTCTTTGCGGAGCCACGGGATATTTTTGAAAGCCAGTATTGCCTGTTGATGATTTGCGATCGCGGCATCCAAGCCGAAACGATCTACTCGCCCCGTCGCGACGAATTAGAGCAGCTTGTGGGAATCCCGCTGGTGGTCACGCTTGTATTAGAAACACGGGATGCCATCGCTCCTCGCCTTCGCTCTGCGGTTTCGTTTGTAGGGAGCGGCATCGTCTATGTTCTGACGGAGGTGGTCGGTCGGGGCATTGGGCTAGTGGGGCGCGGCATCCTCAAAGGCGTGGGCAACGTCGTACAAGATGGACGATATACCCGTAACGGTGAGCGATCGCGATAAGCCTGCTCACCGATCAGCCTGCTCACCGATCAGCCTGCTCACTGATCAGCCTGCTCACTGATAAGCCTGCTCACTTTAGATGCCCGTCAGTATCTCGGTATCATTAAAAGCCAGCTTCCCAGAACCTGCGCCGACTGCTTCGCGGTTAGTCCAGATTCCAGTGAATTTAGGTTTAGTTG
This sequence comes from Elainellales cyanobacterium, assembly GCA_038321765.1. Lineage (GTDB taxonomy): Bacteria > Cyanobacteriota > Cyanobacteriia > Elainellales > Elainellaceae > CASBQJ01. The sequence goes on along the minus strand of JBBQFG010000005.1, from coordinate 25,375 downwards.
TGATTATCACCCGTTTATCCCATGGACAGCCGAATCAAAGATTTTCTGAATTTTCTTCCCACGCTGAGGCGACAGGTGCCCTTGTTGGTGTTGACAGGTGTAGCGATCGCGGGTTACTCCGTCGATCGCGTTCAGCTCCCCACACCTCAGAACGTGCTTGATCCAGTCATCACCGTTCCCACCTTGCCACCTCTTCCACCGCCTCCTAACTCCGTTTCGCAGGGTACGTTCCTCACATCTGCAGACGGTAAAACCGAAATCAAACTGTTGCCCGATTGGCTAAACGACCCAGAGCTAAACGATAAAGCCCAAATCCAGGCATCTAACCGTGCCCGTCAGATGTATTTGATTGTGTTGGTTCAAAATCGGCGCGATCTGAGCACAATGACGACTGCCGAGTATGCCAAAATTACCCAGGGTTACCTAACCAATCGACTAGAAAAATTTCAGGTGACAGGGCCAACCCGTGTGAATCAAGTGGGTAGCGCTCCAACCTACCCGGCGGTGCAATCCGAAGTGCGCGGTTCTCTCAACAAAATAGATGTGGTGTATCTCCACACTATTGTCGAAACGCCGACTCGGTTTGTTCAGATTCTTGCCTGGACACCCCCTGCTGCATTTGAGACAAACCAATCCGAAATGCAGCAGGTGATTCAGAGCTTTCGAGAAAAATAGAGAAATGTTTGGGTCGCTGATGCTACAAAATAACTAAGGGTCGTAGATTGCTGACCCATCTAAGTAGTTCAACTTAAATAAAAACAAGATTCTAAAAGTCTGCGCCGCCCGCTGCGCGGGCGGCGCAGACTTTTAGGGTTTTATGCTTAGTTACGCCCGCCTACTTATCACTGGTTAAAAATTCAATGCGGTTGTTTCAATTTGTTTCCCCTCAAGCTTGTTGCGTCTGGCTACTTGAGCATCTATCTCATGATCGAGCTAAGATTGCCAAGTTTATGTTAATGCTGCTGTTGAGCTTGGGATGTTTGGCAGGTTGGAGCGTGGCTCCGGCGATCGCTGCGTTAACAGACGACCATTATGATGGCAATATCTTTCCGCTCTATGCAGGGAACGGGTACCTGGTGCCCCCCAGGGTAACTTTGGCACAATCTCTGGAGGCGCATATCCCGGCGGTGCTAGTACTTTACGTAGACGATAGCAGTGACAGTAAAGCTTTTTCTCCTGTGGTGTCGAGATTAGACGCCTACTACGGCCGCGCTGCCAACCTCATCCCTGTGACGGCTGATTCGATTCCGCCCAAGAATCAGTACGAGCCGACAGAACCGGGCTATTACTATAGGGGATTGGTACCGCAAACTGTCGTGTTTGACAAAAACGGTAAAGTGCTGCTTAACAAAACGGGTATGGTACCTTACGAAGAGATTGATGACGTACTAAGACAGGCGTTTGATTTGCTCCCCCGTACTGAATCAGAAGACTTGAAGCGCCGTGCTTTTAATGAAGTAAACACCGAACTAGTGCCCGGTACGACTAAATAATTTGGTAGTCCTAAACGGCTAGTGACATTGTTTTGGCGATGCTAAGTAGGTGGGCTTAAGTAAATATAAAATCCTAAAACCCTGCGCCGCCCGCCCACTGCGCCGCGCAGGGTTTTAGGATTTGGTTTTTATTTAGGTTGAACTACTTACATTACGATGGCTCCAGGGCTGTCACCCAAACGCGCATATTTAGCAGTTGCATGGGTCCGAATTGTGTGGCAAGTGCAACATCGGCTGCGTCCCGACCATAGGCGATCGCAACTCGGTTGCCCTTAGCCCTTGATTGGGTGGCGTCAAAAGTGTACCAGCGCCCTTCAGTCAGTGAGCCGTCACCCCTCCCTAAGAACGCTTCAAACCAAGCATGTAAATCCATTGGCTTCAAGTCATGTAGATAGCCCACAACCATCCGGGTGGGAATATTTAAGCTACGACAAAGCGCAATACCTAAATGGGCAAAGTCTCGACAGACACCAACGCGCATCTCTATCGTATCGATTGCCGAAGTAGATGCATTGCTGGAGCCATATTGATAACTAACCTGGTTGTGAATCCAATGGCGAATCGCTTCTGCCTGGTCATAGCCCGGTGTTGCGTCGCCAACGATTTTTAACGCTAGGTCGCTCACCAAATCAGATTGGCAATACCGACTAGGCAAAATAAATTGCAGTACTCCATCGGGTAAATGTTCCACTGGAATAAAGAGCGCACCGGGCTGCACATCGATTTCGTTTGCCGTTTCTACACAGGCTGATGTGTGCACCCGAAAAGGTCCTTGGGGGGCTACCAATCGCTGACACAGGTTACCATAGCTGTCGGTATATTCTGTGACGGGTACTGGAGGCTCCAATGTGTACTCTTCCTGCACGATCCATTGGCCTAATCCACCACGGGGACGCAACATCAAAATTAACGGAGTTGGCTCATCGGCCTCAAAATCAATCTGGCATCCGGTCTCAAGTCGCACGGTTAGTTGAAGTAAGGTTCACAATATTCTCATTTTGCTTCACTAGGCCTAAGTTGGGTTGTATCCAGCAAGCCACTTGTTGAATAAATGGTTGAAATTCAAAAGAGTTAAGCGGATAGACGGCAATGCCGTCTATCCGCTTAACTCTTTTAGCCTAGACCTTTTAGCCTAGACCTTTTAGCCTAGACCTTATGGCTCACGCTAAGAAAAGGCGATCGCACGACCGCTTAATCGAACTGGGGCTGACTGGGGGGCTTGAGTCAGCTCATTTTCGCTCGATGACGGAAATTGATATCATTTATTAGTATCAATATTCCTGCCCTTATAGTAAGTAGTTCAACCTAAATAAAAACCAAATCCTAAAACCCCGCGCAGCGGGCGGCGCAGGGTTTTAGGATTTGGTTTTTACTTAAGCCCACCTATTTATCGCTATTTGATATCCTGTCAAGCAATGTTATGAAGGATTATTGGAGCGAACCTTGCGCGATCGCTTCAAAGCCTTGCCTGTTAGAAAGCGCCGCTCTTATTCAAAACTACCTTGAGAGTTTTCAGAACGAGTTGGATATCGTAGACAATCGACCACTTTGCTTGGTAGTTCAGATCCATTTTCACAATGTCTTCAAAATCTTTCACGTGAGAGCGACCGTTGACTTGCCACTCGCCCGTGATACCAGGTTTTACCCACAACCGTTGAAAATGGTAATTAGTATAGTTTTCGACCTCATCTTGGGTCGGGGGGCGAGTTCCTACAAGGCTCATGTCACCCCATAGGACATTCCAAAATTGAGGTAACTCGTCCAAACTAGTACGACGAAGAATATGCCCCACCTGGGTAATACGAGGGTCATTGCTGTTCTTAAAAATATTGCCCTGTGCCTCATTTCGTACTAGGTGTTTCCACTTCTCGGCATCAACGATCATTGAGCGAAACTTCCAGATACGAAACGGGCGACCGTTCAGTCCACAACGAAGCTGACTGTATAGAATGGAACCAGGATTGTCTACCCAGATTGCTACTGCTATGGGTAAGAAGAGCAGAGCCGTGATGGTCAATCCAGCTAGAGCGCCAATGATATCGATGAGGCGCTTATACCGACTCGTAACTGACGGATGCACTCCTATTTCTCTTGACCTGGTTGTAGGCTCAACGGCCTGAGCTTGCTGTAGAGAGCGGAGCAAGGTAGATAACGGGAGACCACTAGTCGTAATCACGGTATATTTGTTGTCCTTTTACAGTTCGGTTAGCCTGGACCTGAAACCAGTCTTTCTGCACAGATTCTTTTGGGAGGCCGTAAATTATTCTTTAGTACAGCTAAGAAACAATTGCCTTAAAGAGGGACATTGTCAGCGAACCTAAAGATGGAACTACAGCCTTAAGAGCGGCGGTACTTCTCGTAGATTACGTGGCTGATGCACGTATACTTCGGCACCTCTTACTTGCACTATAAGAGCCACCTATGACCAATGAATAGAGTCAGGCAGCGCCATTGCTTGAACCTTTATTTAGGTCGTCTCTATTTAAAGTTTTGGCAGAGATACTTTTTATAACCTGCTGAAATCCAAGACGATTTCAGTGGCTTCACTGGTGAAGGAGGGTAGTAAATAACAAGATTTAAGCTTTGCTGAAGCCTGCAACTTTAATTTGCTAAGATTTTTCTTGCCTGACCCGTAAAAACTCTTGGAATTTCGCAGGAACTTTCTCTCTCTTAACGTTTTCAGCTTGAATGCACGGAGGCTACCCTTAAACTTCAACTCCGTAAATTGCTCGATTCCATGCGACTCTGGGGATGTCACGTCTCTCAATTCCTGTCTATCCGCAAGTTTCTATGGAACTCTAAAACCCGGTATCAACCGTGTAATGCGAGTGGTGCCGGGTTTTAGAGTCTGATTCTGCTTTAGATTAGGCTAATTAATTATTTAGACTGCACTTAATTAGACTGCTTAGATGTATTACTATCTAGCTGTATTACAGCAGTGGAGCTGTTACACTTTGTTCCATGTTGACCTAACTCTTTAACGAGTTACCGTGGTTAGCTACCAATAGATGATGATTAGATGGCGATCGCCGCTCTCCAGATGTTGTAGTGGGTACATCACGGGGTAGTCCTAAATTGGTAATGATTTTTTGATGGGCGGGCTTCGCCCGCCCATCAAAAAATCATTACATCAATACCACTACCCATCACGGTTGGTCTAGCGATGAAGATTAGTTGTTAGTGGTCTGTAAGATTAAAGGATTTAGCTGATGCGCCAAGTTAACTTTGTCGTCATCTTCGTTATCTGTCTTGCTCTGGTGCTGTTTGGGATTGAGAATACAGAGCCAGCGGTTATTCACATTGTGGACGGTACAAACTTACAAGCCCCATTGTCGATTGAGTTACTTCTAGCCATGGGGCTTGGAGCGGTTCTGGCGTGGGTGTTTAGCGTGTGGACTCATCTGCAAAATTTGTTGGAATCAGGAAAAGAGCTTCAGCGCCGAGACGTTCGTATTCAGGAACTTGAGCAAGATGTGGAGCGCTACAAAGTAGAGCTAGAAGAACAGCAGCGATTATTGCCAGCAGCTCAATCTGACACTCAAGATGCAGAAGTGACAGAGATTTTTGCAAAATAAGTGTTTGTGTCCTTAAGTGCTTCTCCATCAAGTCTTAGGATCTAGGCGAGCTGTAATAAGTAGATGGGCGTAATTAAATATAAAACCTTAAAAGTCTGCGCCGCCCGCGCAGCAGGCGGCGCAGACTTTTAGAATCTTGTTTTTATTTAGGTTGAACTACTTATCTAAACGAGCACTAGCATATCGATAAGTCACGAAATGCAGATTCAACCGCTCGATCTCTGGAGTCTTTGGGTTCCGTTTGCTTTATTGGGATTGATTGTCGTTATGGCTGTTTACCTAGCTCGAACGAGTGCCCGATGAGTATCCTTAAGAAATGGGCTGCTCATGTATTTCCCCTATTCCGTTCACCAACTTTCCTTGAACGTCCATGGCTCTCTCGCTAACACAAAATGCGATCGCTCTATTAATCGACCTGGCAGAGCGTGGAGAAATTGACCCCTGGGATGTCAAGGTGATCGAGGTAATCGATCGCTTCCTGAGTCAGTTAAAACCTGTCCAGGTTGTTGAGGAAGGGCGATCGCCCTACGAAGCAGACTTGTCTCAGTCGGGTCAGGCATTTTTGTATGCGTCTATGCTGGTGCTGTTGAAGGCAGACAGTTTGGCTCGCTCTGGCACACACGATGATGACGTTCTAGAAGAGGAGTTGTTAGAGGATGAAGCGATTGGCAATCCGCTGCCGCTTAGTCTGGAACGGCAAATTCGACGACGGGCAGTGGCGCGTCCGGTGCAAAATCGACGGGTTACTCTCAAAGAATTGATTACCCAGTTGGAAGTAATGGCGGCGGCAGTGGCCGATCATCAACCCCGCCAAAGATTGCGTCGTCCTCGTCCACAGTCCCGTGCCCAAGCAACTAGAGCGATTACCGAGCTGGCACACCAAGAAAACCTATCCGAAATTGCAGCAGCGCTGGAGCGGTTTTTGCAGGAGCATTGGGATGATGTGCGTCAAGGCCAAGACTGGATGGAGTTTGAGGCGCTGCTAAACTTATGGATTAGTTCCGACGCTTGTGAAGTGATTCACCAGACAAGCCAACACAGCTCGCTCCAGAGCGATCGCGTGGGGGTGTTTTGGGCACTGCTTTTTCTCTCTGCTCAATCTAAGGTAGAACTGCTACAGGAGGAATTTTATAAAGATTTGCAAGTACGTAGTTTAGCAGACGAAGTACAGCCTCAATTAATTGAGCCTTCCGTAATTGCACTGTTAGACTGACCGGATTGGGACTAGGGTAGCTTGAAGGGTAGGTCAGAACTGACGAAGATTCTGTGAAATTACCCAATTTTTCCCTTGCGATCGCCAAAATATGGGGAACACTGGTGACAGGTTGCGGTTCTTAAATTTGTTTGAAGGTAGTAAATTAAGCCCAGGGTTAAAGCAATATCTATGAAAGCAATGATCCTCGCTGCTGGTAAGGGTACGCGCGTGCGACCTATTACCTACACAGTTCCCAAGCCCATGATCCCGATTTTGCAAAAGCCCGTGATGGAGTTTTTGTTAGAACTCCTGAGGCAGCATGGCTTTGACGAAATTATGGTAAACGTGAGCCACCTTGCCTACGAAATCGAAAGCTATTTTCGCGATGGACAACGGTTTGGGGTTGAGATTGCCTATTCGTTTGAGGGGCGTATTGTAGATGGCGAACTGGTGGGGCAAGCCCTTGGTTCTGCAGGTGGAATGAGGCGAGTTCAAGATTTTGCAGGGTTCTTTGACGATACGTTTGTGGTGCTCTGCGGTGATGCTCTGATCGATCTGGATTTGACCGAAGCGGTACGTTGGCACCGCGAAAAAGGGGCGATCGCCACCATCGTGATGAAGACGGTTCCCAAGGAGGAAGTGTCTAGCTACGGAGTGGTCGTTACCGATGACTTAGGACGTATTCAAGCCTTTCAGGAAAAGCCAGCCGTTGAAGAAGCGTTGAGTACCAGCATTAATACGGGTATCTACATTTTTGAACCCGAAATTTTTGACTACATCCCTTCGGGAGAAGAATTTGATATTGGTGGAGACCTCTTTCCTAAGCTGGTTGAAAAAGGGGCACCGTTCTACGGCATCCCAATGGACTTTGAATGGGTTGACATTGGCAAAGTGCCAGACTATTGGCATGCTATCCGTAGCGTCTTAACGGGACAGGTCAAGAACGTTTCTATTCCGGGTCATGAAGTCGCCCCTGGTATTTACACTGGCATTAATGTTGCTGTGAATTGGGACAAGGTAGATATTCAGGGACCCGTGTACATCGGTGGCATGACCAAAATTGAAGATGGGGCGCGGATTATTGGCCCTTCTATGATTGGTCCTAGCTGTCATATTTGCAGCGGTGCCACGGTTGATAACAGCGTCATTTTTGAGTATTCTCGCCTGGGTCCAGGGGTACGCTTGGTAGACAAGTTGGTTTTTGGCCGCTATTGCGTAGACAAAACAGGTGCGTCAATTGACGTGCAGGCGGCTGCACTAGACTGGCTGATTACTGATACTCGGCGGGAAGTTCCTACCGAAACCCCTGTGGAGCGGCAGGCGATCGCCGAACTGCTAGGTACTGAAGCTCACTAAGCTACGTTTAAAAAAACATAGTATGTTCAAAACCAAAGCCATCATTGTGTAGACACCTAGGAAACCAACATTTTGCCGCAGAGTTGCTGAGCAACTCTGCAGCAAAATGTTGGCTGACTTGTTCTTTGTTTAGTTAACTTAACAAAGCATTCAGGAATTGATGATAAGATTAACTTAACTGAGCATATGTCAAAAATAAGTTATTTATATTCTTTGCTCAAGTTACATCGTTTATTTAATCATCAGAGCAAGATTTCGAAATAAGTTTAATACCCAGGAACGTGAATATGATTACCCCTAACGTCTATTATCTTAGAGTTGACTTAGATACCCGAAATCATAAGGGTTCCTTCGTTGAGGATACGATTTATAAGTTGATGGAAATTGACTCATCTGGTTGGGCGTTGATTTGTCAAGATCAAACCACTTGTCACTATGTCGATCCAGTTTGTTTACAAGAGATTTCTGTTTAGAATGACGATAGACTGAAGACATTTCTTCTAAAGGGCTACCGTTCTGGGATAGGAAACGGTTTTTGCCAAATTGATCCTCATCAATAAGAATCCAGTGCAGCTTCTAAAAGAACTCACTGGATTTTTATATGAAGGCTCATTCGGCGAGTTACTTAGTGCTCTCTGAGAAACTCTTGTCAATCTTTATTATTCAGTAGGACTTAATTATTCAGTACGACTTACACAAGTGAATGATATTGTAGGTGCCCCGCACCTACAATATCGTCCGACTTTCGTGTTTTTTGTTTGGTGAGCTTAAGTCCTATTTTAGAGTTGATGCTAAAGATAAATAGAAGCAAATCTTCTATTGCTATAGGGAGACTGTTGAATTAATGAACCGTTCATTTTGGTTCTATGGACTTGCCTTTTTCGGGATCATTCTTACCCGTTACTTCTTTATTGCTGGCGGCACTCATATCCTGCTCCACCAAGTCTTCAAGCAATTTCTAATTCAGCAGGGAGTTCATCTCAAGACTCCTCTGGGTCGATCAATTCGTAGAGATATTGGATTATCGACCTTCTCTGCTGTCATCTTTGCTCTCTGTGCAGCGCTGATGATTTCTGCCTACGACTTAGGAGCTACACGTCTTTATTCCAACTTTCAGCAGTACGGATCGTGGTATCTAGGGATCAGTTTTTTTGCAGTCCTGATTCTTCAAGATACATATTTTTATTTCATCCATCGATTGTTTCACCACCCCCTGCTATTTAAGCGGTTGCACCATGGTCACCATCGCTCTGGTGACCCCACTCCTTGGACATCTTTTGCGTTTGATCCCTTAGAAGCGTTGGCTCAAGCGCTATTCTTGGTGGGTGTGGTATTTGTTATTCCACTGCATTTCATCACCCTGCTCAGCGTGATTATGATCATGACTGTGTGGTCTGTGATTAATCATCTTGGGCTTGATCGTTTTCCCTCCTCAGGCTGGCGCGCTTGGTTAGGTCAATTCTGCATTGGTTCAACGCATCACCTCATCCACCACCGCCGCTACACCCTTCATTACGGGCTTTACTTCACGTTTTGGGACAAGCTATTAGGTACTCACGACCCAACCTATGAAAGGCTTGTAGATGACAACTTGGCATCTTGGCAAGACAGCCCGTAGCGTCAAGGTATTGGCGGTGGTATCAAGTGTCTAAGTTGGCATCAAGCTGTTTGAACCTTAGGCCGTTTGAACCTCAGGCTGTTTGAAACTTAGTTAAGCTGCAATGCCTCGCAACTTTTGGGTATTTTGCAACAGACTTTGAGCAAACTGGTCAAAGCGCTTAGAAAGGGATTCATCTACCAAGTCGCCATTGGTATCAAACGCCTTCCAAACTTGGCCTATAGCAATTTGTTCGGGAATTACCCAGCCGTGTACCCAGCGCAGAATGACGCGCAGATCGTTGAGTGCATTGCTGTTAGATTGACCCCCTAAGACACTGATTAACCCCGTGACTTTGTCGGATAATTCGTCAAAACTCATTAAATCCAAGGCATTTTTGAGGACACCGCTGATGCTGCCATGATACTCAGGCGTTGCTAAAATCAAGCCGTCTGCCTGTGTTACGGCTTGGCGCAATTTGGCAACGTCAGGATAATCGGTATAGTCGTCACCACCGTTGCAGAAGGGCAGTGTCATGGCTCGTAAGTCTAGAATTTCTACTGTTGCGCCTAACGTTTCAATGCGATGGGCGGCGATCGCCAGTGCCATATGGCTGTACGAGTCTGGACGAAGACTGCCCCCAATTCCCACAATTTTAACCATGATTGAGAAGTCCTTTTATGTTCAGTTCAATTAAATTAAAAATCAAGACGCTAACGAAAGGCTTTCAGAAAGTGCCGTAACTTGATGTCAGGACTGTGAGTTTCACTTTCTTAACGGTTTGTTCTCTGTACTTGACTTTAAGTGTAACATCAAAGTGTAGTCGTTATGAGTTCGTTTCGACGTGCGGTATCCTCAATACGGTTCTGTAGGCTCTGGCTCTGTAGAGTTACAGTGCTTTGCACTTGGATAAAACCAGATTTTTGATGAAAAGCCTCGCGGAGCGAGGCTTTTCATCAAAAATCTATACCTCATACACTTAAAAAGTGCTGGATCTCATTCAGGCTAAAACCCAAAGAGCTACTCTAGGTGAATAGGGTTTCAGGATTTTGCGGCTCGGCTTTTTTATTGAGCCTTTTGGAGTTTCTTGTGGCTTGTTAAATCCTTTAGATAATTTGGGCGCTCAAGTGAAGTTCTACATGAATTTGTTTGTTGTTTGTCCAGTAGTGAGATAGAACCTTTCTTCTTCAAGCGTTCTCTCAAGGAAATGGTTAGGATAGGTGAAGTTGCACTAGATTTTAAAGTATGCAAACGCCAGAGGTTTACAGGCTGAGGTGCATAAAGGCAGGGGCGTTGTGATTTCTTGCTGTTGTGGAGCTTTATCTCTTTAAACTTTTCTAGATAAGTTTTGTCCGCCGGGTAACGCAAATGTCTGAGCGAAACCCATAGTTTGAAACCCGTAGTACAACAGATCAGGCTTAGGAGCCAAAAAGGGCAGTTTGATATGAATGATTCTCGGAAGAAATCGCTGGTAGAGCAGGTTCAAACTAGAAAGGTTCGCCATTCGCGAACAACTGGTTCTGTAGCAACAGGGGCGGCTACTGCTATCTGGCTCATGCTACAGGGTGTACTTGTAAGCGCTCCGGCGTTGGCTCAAACTACAAAAGCACCAGAACCTCTCACCTACAGCGGTTTGTTGGAGAAAATTGAAGAGGGTCAGGTTAATAAAATTGAGCTGGATGCGGCTCGTGGGGTAGCTCAGGTCTATTTAAAGGAGAATAATTCTCCCCCCCAAGAAGTGGCATTATTTGCAGACGAGCGCAACAACCAACGGTTGATCGAAGCTGCGCGAGCCAATAATGTCGATTTAGATGCACAGTCTACGTCTGACGGTAGCGCAGCTACTTGGTTGTTGACGCACGCGCTGCTAGCCTTTGTGCTGATTGGTGGATTGCTGATGATTTTGCGTCGATCGGGCAATGCTTCGGGTCAGGCAATGAGTTTTGGCAAATCGCGGGCGCGCTTCATGATGGAAGCTAAGACCGGGGTGATGTTTGATGATGTGGCAGGAATTGAGGAAGCTAAAGAGGAGCTGCAAGAAGTTGTTACCTTCCTTAAAAAACCAGAGAAATTTACGGCAGTAGGGGCAAAAATTCCTAAGGGCGTGTTGCTGATTGGGCCGCCGGGAACGGGCAAGACGCTGCTGGCGAAGGCGATCGCTGGAGAAGCAGGAGTTCCTTTCTTCAGTATCTCAGGCTCCGAGTTTGTTGAAATGTTTGTGGGCGTGGGTGCTTCTCGCGTCCGTGACCTGTTCAAAAAAGCTAAAGAAAACGCGCCCTGTATTATTTTTATTGATGAAATTGATGCTGTGGGTCGGCAGCGGGGAACGGGGATTGGGGGCGGCAACGACGAACGGGAACAAACCCTGAACCAATTGCTCACTGAAATGGACGGCTTTGAGGGCAATGCGGGCATCATTATCATTGCAGCCACAAACCGCCCCGATGTATTGGATTCGGCCTTGCTGCGTCCTGGCCGTTTCGATCGCCAGGTCATGGTCGATTTGCCCAGCTATCAAGGGCGATTGGGCATTTTGCAAGTCCATGCTCGCAACAAAAAGCTGGCTCCAGAAATCTCGCTAGAGGCGATCGCTCGTCGTACTCCTGGTTTCTCCGGAGCAGACCTGGCCAATATGCTCAATGAGGCGGCTATTCTGACTGCTCGCCGCCGCAAAGAAGCGCTGACTCCATTAGAAATTGATGACGCTATTGACCGTGTCACAATTGGTTTGAAGCTTAATCCGCTGATGGACAGTAAGAAAAAGCGGCTGATTGCCTATCACGAGATTGGCCATGCTCTATTGATGACGCTACTACCGCGCACAGACCCCTTGGATAAGGTAACAATTATTCCTCGCTCTGGTGGTATTGGAGGTTTCGCTAAACCTGTACCCAGTGAAGACAGCGATTTTGGACTAGAGAGCCGCGCCAGAATTTTGGATAACATCAAAATTTATCTAGGTGGGCGTGCGTCTGAAGAAGAGGTCTTTGGGCATGACGAGGTGACTCAAGGAGCCACCGGAGACATCCAGGCCGTTGCAGACTACGCACGCCGTATGGTGACTCGCTATGGCATGTCTGACTTAGGGCCTTTAGCTTTAGAGCGTTCGGGCAGTGAAATCTTTCTGGGTCGAGATTTGATGGGTCAATCGGTTGAATATTCCGATGAGATGGCTGTTAAGATTGACCGTCAGGTACGGACGATTGTGTTTACCTGCTACGAAGAAGCGTGCCGATTGATTCGGGAAAATCGTATAGCGGTGGATCGGTTGGTTGAACTGTTGCTAGAACAGGAAACAATCGAAGGCGATCAGTTTCGCAAAATCGTTGCCGAACATACTAAACTTCCCGATCAGCAGCTCGTAGCGCAAAAGGGCTAGGCTATACATGTTTGCCAGAAGGTCATTTCCAGAAGGTCATTTAAAGCTGTAGGTAGAGAGAACCTTGCGATGGGGTACTCTCTACCTACAGCTTTATTTTTTCTCATGAGGCGGCTTACTTAAAAAGATGACCCAGGTTGCTTTAAAAATTCGGCTTCAGCCGGGGTCGTGTCACGACCTAGAACGGCGTTTCGGTGGGGAAAACGCCCAAATACTTGAATTACTTTGAGATGGCGAATTGCGTAATCATAGCAATCGTTCAAATCTGAATCAGCGATCGCCAATTGATGCATTAGATCTACACATTGCACCTGGTCGTCTAGGCTTTCGCTGTGCTCAAGCGGCAGATACACAAACAATCGCTCAACAGAAGTATACGCCTGATCAAAGCCACGGGCGATCGCCTGCTTTGCCACAGCCAGCGCTTTCGCATCCGTTGCAAACGACTTTGGATCGCCTCGGAACATATTTCGAGAAAACTGATCCAGCAGCAAAATTAGCGCCAAGCAGCTCTCTGGAGTGTATTGCCACTGATCGAGTTCGCCGGCCACCGCTTGGTTGTGCAGTTTCAAATAGCGATCGCGAATAGACTGGTCAATCTCATCACGTTTGTTAAACCACAGCGATCGCCGCTGTTTGTACCCCGCATCGTTTGACTGCGGATCTCCAAACCAAAAACGCAGAATATCGTGAACGGGAGACATAGTAAAAGTCTGACGAACTTCTAATTCTGTGGCACAGGGGCAGGTGTCGTTGGTGGGTTGGTACTTTGCGACTGGCGCAGTAATTGCTGCTGGCGATCGCGAAACTCCTGAGCAGCAGAGTTAATACTTTGCTGTTGATCTTGACGAAATTGCTCCTGAGTGCGGATGCTGCCAAAGTTCGCATTGTGGATCAAGTCCAACATGCTATTAATGCCGCCATTGTCACGATTCGAAAAGAAGTCAGACGATTCTTCGTTGGCTGAGCCTTGGTTCAAGTCAGTAGCCGATTGAGCATTAACAGGTTGAACCATCGCCATCGACAGCATAGACAAAAGCCCAATTTCAGCCAAAATAGGTAGTTTCATAAAATTTGTTGAGGTTACCAGCACGCAAAACTCACATCTGCATCATGACGCAGCCAAAGAGAAAATTGCTCCCGCATCTTTAGAGTTTAGCGAACCTAGCTCAATGTTGTTTAGCGAGATCTTGCCCTCAGAGAAGTTTTGCTGAGTGCTTCCGCTAGGCAAAACTACGGCTTAACAAAGACCGAACGCTAAGCAATGCAACCGCTCCAAACCCTACAAGTACAAGTAATGACCCACCTAGCGTCACATTTGCAAACGGAGCTTGCATAACCACACTGGCTAACGACCAATCTGCATGATTGTAGATGTAGCGGATAGGTTCGATCGCATAGCTGAGCGGATTGAGAGAAGCAACCCACTGCAGCCACTTGGGCATGAAGCTAAGTGGAGCAAGGGCTGTACTTGCAAACAGTAGGGGTAAATTAGTCACAAAAATGACGGCGATTAGTTCGATGTGACCCGGTAGAGCAAACGCTAGACCTAAGCTGATAGCCGTGACCGCTACCACCAGCAGCAGGACAATTGTGCCGACCAGCGCTAGACCAGGTAAACCAGGCAAACCTGCACCCAGGAAGGCACTCATGAGGATGATGATCGCCGTTTGTAGCACGCTCAACGTCGTAATGAAAATGGCAGAGGCCGCCACGATAGAAAAGCGAGAGACGAGGGGAGCGACCAACAACCGATTCAAGAAGCCAAACTCTCGGTCAAACATGACGGGCAGCCCTGCGTTGAGCGCACCACCAAAGGCGGTGAATACCATCACACCCGCACCCAAAAACTGTCCATAGTTTTCGCTGCCGCCAAACAGACCTGGTGGCACATTCTGAAACAGCGCTCCGAATAAAACGAGCCACATTACAGGCTGAATTAAGCCAGCCATTAGGGTACTAGGTCGTCGCTGGAGCTGAATAAACAGGCGCTTGGTTAGAGCTGTTGTTTCTTGGACGAAATCGCTGAATTCTGAGGAGGACGCGATCGCCACTGTACTTCCATCTGGCCGAAGTTGATCCAGATTTGTCTGGGGTGGGGTAACTGTCTGGCTCATAAGTACCATTCCTTTCGTATAAATCGGGTTCCTAAAGCTCGGTTCCACGAGGACACGATTCTTCTGACTAGCCTAACGCATCTGGTAGTTCTAAACTGGCAATGATTTTTGTAGCGCGGGCAAAGCCCGCGCCGCAAAAATCACTACATCGATACCACTAAGTCGGTGGGCTTAATTAAATGTAAGATTCTAAAACCCTGCGCCGCCCGCTGTGCGGGCGGCGCAGGGTTTTAGAATTTGGTTTTTATATAGGTTGAACTACTTACCACGCATCTGATGATGAGAGCGGGATCTAGCGCATGTTTTGCTTTTTCTCCTTTTTTGGATCACGCAGCGCCACAGCCGCAATCTCAGCATCTAGTAGGGTTTGCCCAGTAGCGGCAAGGTAGACGTCATCTAGGCTAGGCCGCGACTGAGAAATGCCGAATGTTGGCAACCCCGCATCTTTTAGCGCTTGTTGAATGGTTAGCAGAGCATCGCTTTGAGGCTCGACTACGAGATTAAGAGAATTACCCTGAGCCTCGTTGATAATGACATCTTGTACAAAAGGCATGGCTTCGAGCATTGTTTTGGTGCTCTCGGCTTCGGCGGTGGGGGTAAACTCCCGTAGGCGCAGGGTGATGCGATCGCCCCCCAATCCGTCTTTCAGCTCTGAGGGCGTACCCGTTGCGATTACCATCCCTTGATCAATAATTGCCACGCGGTCTGCCAAGGCATCTACTTCTTCTAAGTAATGGCTAGTCAGCAACACCGTTGTTCCAGCCGCGCGCAACGTTCGCAAAAAGTCCCACACCACTAGTCGGCTTTCAATATCAAGCCCAACAGTGGGTTCATCCAACACCAGTAAGCTAGGCTGATGCAATAATCCGGCAGCAAGATCTAACCGTTTGCGAATGCCACCTGAATAGGTGCCCGTTTTTTGATCTGCCCAGTCCGTTAAGCCCAATAAGGTCACGACCTGAGCAATACGGTCTTTGATTTGAGCGCGGGGAATGTGGTACAACGCCGCTTGTAGCTCCAGTAGCTCGCGTCCCGTGAGCACCTTATCTAAGGCAACTTCTTGAGCTACATAGCCCAGTCGTTGACGAGCCAGTCGAGGATTGGCCAATACAGAGTCACCCAACACCTCAACACGTCCACTGTCGGGGGTGGCCAAGGTACAAAGACAGCGCAGCGTCGTCGTTTTGCCTGCGCCGTTTGGGCCTAGCAGTCCAAAAATTTCGCCCGACTCAATGGTTAACGAAACGTCTTTGACAGCTTCAACCTTGCCATACCGTTTCTGAAGCTTTTCGATGATAACTGCGGGAGCCATTTGCCTCAAACCCTATGGGATTAATACATGCCTTAAGTAGGTGGGCGTAATTAAACATAAAACCCTAAAAGTCTGCGCCGCCCGCTGCGCGGGCGGCGCAGACTTTTAGAATCTTGTTTTTATTTAGGTTGAACTACTTATCCTTTATTTTAGAAGACCTGGGATGTGGACAGAGATCAAATGTCTTGGGTGCGCTACGTTCTGCTGGAGGCTCGGTTTAGATCCGAGTTCAATCTACACTCAATACGACCTGGCTCAAAAATGAAGAATTGATCAGCCCGTTCACGTTTTGGGCGATCGCCCCCGTCAACTGGTGAGTAATCGGTAGGCTATCCACGGCCATGCCGGCACAGAGTAGCATCATGTAAAAAATGGAGTACTTGAACAGCGATCGCGCTGTGGCATAATCGCCTGGTTTTTCCAGCAGTGCCCAAGCTTTGGCGAGGAAGATACCAGCTAGCACTAGTGCAATGACCGTGTAAAAAGCACCCATAACATGCAGCGGATAAACCAGCAGCAGCGTCACTGGGATCATGATCAGCGTGTAGATCCAGATTTGTTTGGCGGTTTCTGCTTCTCCTGCAATCACCGGGAGCATGGGCACGCCTACTTTCTGGTAGTCTTCACGGATCATCATAGCTAGCGCCCAAAAATGGGGCGGAGTCCAAAAAAAGATAATGGCGAAAAAGACCCAGGCAGCCCAGCTCAGTTCTCCGGTGACTGCTGCCCAGCCGACCAGGGGTGGGATGGCTCCCGCCGCACCGCCAATCACGATATTTTGGGTACTGTGGCGCTTAAGCCAGTGGGTGTAGACCAACACGTAGGTGACAATGCCCGACATGGCAAGACAGGCACTCAGCAGATTAGCAAACGTGGTTAGCAAGCTGAAGGAGATCAGGGCAAGGGCGATCGCAAAGATCAGCGCGTCGCGGGGTTGAATGCGACCCGATGGCAGAGGACGGTGCCGGGTGCGCTCCATATCGTAATCAATATCACGATCGTAGAGGCAGTTGATTGTGTTTGCAGATGCAGCCGCTAGCGCACCGCCTACTAACGTGACCAAAACCAGAAACGGATCGACTTGGCCATCAGCGGCGATCCACATGCTGCCAGCGGTGGTAATTAGCAACAGAATAATAATGCGCGGCTTTGTCAGTTGCCAATAACTTTGGATAATTTGCCCTAGATTTTCATGATGAGGGGCGTTGGGATAAATCGTTTCTTGCATTATGAAAGTCCTAAAAGTCCTAGAGCAATGGTTTGAAGGGAGGCAAATGCCTAGTCTGGCACCAGGAAATTTAGTCTAAGCTTACGTTTGTCTTTGCTGACGGGTGTGCGCTGGTACTCTTGTCAGCAATGTCAACTCAATCAGTTGAGGCACGACCCTGCCAGATTGATGCCGCAGTCAGAAGATTAGACTCAGCAGCCTAGACCAAGCCAGTCGGAATCACATCGGTAGGAGATGGCTCCTGGTTAGGCGGTGGGATAATCGGTTTGATACTGTGGCGATCGCGCATTCCCAATGTCGTGAAGCAAACCAGCGTTCCCAATAGGCACGCGCCAATCATTTGATGCGCCACCGTCAGCAGTTCGACCTGCAAATGCATCCAAAATGTGGCCACCCCCAACAGTATCTGCAACGCCAGAAATCCAACTGCTAATGTGGCTAACTGTCTGAGTGAGAGGTGCAATGCGGGGGTACGCCAAGCCAGAACGGCGATCGCCAACACCGATGCACTAGCAGGCACTACGCCAATTAAGTGACTGTTCATAACAGTGCATAGCTGCGACCCGCCAAGACATTGGTGTAGCGCCCAGCGAGACCCCACTAGCCCACCAGAGAGACTTTGGAGATAGACCAGTGTGGCAGCAACCAGGCTGACCCAGGGCAATTGCCCGACTGTCCCTGTGCCCTTGTAGGGCAGTAAGGCTACTCCCATAACTAATAGCGTTGTAAAAAACAGCAATGCTGTCCCCAAATGAGCAGTAACAATGTCAAACCGCAGCAGTTGGGTCACCGTTAATCCGCCCAATACACCCTGAAACAGAATTAATCCAAGGGCAAATAGCGACACCAGCGGCACCCAACTTGGCAGAGAGCGACGGTACCACCCGCTCAACCCTACCAGCACGAGGGTAGAAAACCCAATTAAGGCCGCATCTAGCCGATGAAACCATTCTAAAAACACCTGCAGGTTCATCTGCGCGCCCGGAAACAGCGTGCCGTAGCAAAGCGGCCAGTCGGGGCAGGCTAGCCCAGCATTCATCACGCGGGTAGCACTGCCGATCGCCATTAACAGCAGCGTGGCGATCGCCAACTTCCACACCAGCCACCGAATTCGCCCAGTTGCTTCAGCCTGAGCAACAGCCGCCGACGCACTTCCCTTAGAGGCAGCATTCATCGGTAGAGCATTAGCCATGCACTAGACCTCTTTGGTTCCAACCAAGTTCGCAATAAAATTCAGAGATTTTAAACAACAAACTTAATACGTCCTGAGTAACAGCTTGGAGGTGCTTACCCGTCAGTTGTATGACGCGCTTAACACTCCTAACTATTACTGTAATGACTGCATCCGGGGATCAGGGGAGGTTTTGGTATTTCTTCCGAATGTCTTCCGAAATGGGAGGTGTAATTGATAACGATTTGCTTAGAGGATGTTTGAAAAGTGATTGGCTGTGATTTTGGGCACTGAGCGATCCCCCCTTAGCCCCCCTACCCTTCGGGAAGCCGCTTCGCGTCTATAAAAAGGGAGGAACTGGATTCAAAGTCCCCCTTTTTAAGGGGGATTTAGCGGGATCGATATCGTTTTTATGCCAGCGACGGGACTTTTAAAACATCCTCTTAGAAGATTAACAATCTTTTAGGGTGATCGTGGCTGCCCACCATGCCCTCAAAAAGGCATTCATGCAGGAGGCCTAATGGTTCATCCTAAATGGTTTCGCTTGCTGTTGGCTTTATGGATCAAAGCAGCCAGCATTGGCGATGTCAAGGCTGGATGGATTTCCTAAACTGGACGGATTCCCTAGCTTCTGTAGTTGGCTCAGGGCTAAGCGCCTGCTACCAGACCGTTGGTGGCACCCATTTCACAACCGCTCTTCAAGCGGTTTGCAAAAATCGTCCACGCCTGTTTTATGCACGTAGATCAGCACCAGCGTTGCCAAGCCTGATGGAATTGCCATTTCTGCGGCGAGGAGCTGCACCCCGTTGGCGATCGCCCCCTCCCCCACACTGCGCCGAAACCCAGACTGGCAAATATAAGCTCGCCAGCGTTTGGCAAACCCTTCCAGCCAGCGATCTGACTGGTCTGGCTCTTGCCCAGCCCGCAGAGCTAGGGCGATCGCAGCATCCTCCAAATCGCCTTCACAGTCTTCAGCGACGTTTAGCGCCTCCAAAGCGCCGTTGTCTGCGGATAACTCAGACCGATAGTGGGCAATTTCCTCAGCCGTCACAGTTACCATGCGCTTAACATAGACTCCTCAATCCAAGCAAACTAAATTAAGTAGTTCAACCTAAATAAAAACCAAATTCTAAAACCCTGCGCCGCCCGCACAGCGGGCAGCGCAGGGTTTTAGAATCTTATATTTAATTAAGCCCACCTACTTATTTTGCGCGCAAACATCAAGCATTACAGGCAGAATCCACATAGCTCAGACCACAAATCTCATGCGGGAATTCAAAATTTGCTCACCACTGCTTCATTTGGAGTGAGCTGGAAAACACATCGCTATCTCAGCGGAGCGTTTTCCAACTCAAATCGCTTGTCTGAGTCGAGTCGGAATTGAGAGAGTTAAAGCACACCCAGGTTAGACAATCCCAAAATTGCCCCAGCACCCAGAATGTGCCCTAGCGAGGTGGTTCCTAACAAAGCACCCAAACTTAACCCTCCAAACAGATTAGGAGATGGCAATTGAGGCCCTACGCTAGGCTGTTGAATCGTAAACTTGCCAATGGCGATCGCCAAAAGATTGCACAACACCATGACAACTGCGACTTTGGGACTCCATGCCAATGTATTAGGAACCGTCGCCAGTAAAACGGAAGTAAGCATCGCTATTTCTCCTAGAGTGCAAAAACTGGTAGTGGTATTGATGTAAGGATCTTTTGATGGGCGGGCGAAGCCCGCCCATCAAAAGATCCTTACCAATTTAGGACTACCCAAAAACTAAAGCAAATCTCAGGTGAATTAGTATCAAAAAACGGTTACCCAGCGATACAGATTGCATCAATAGTTAATGTTGCCATGAGTTGTCGCGAAAAGTTGTGGATAGATCCACGATTTCTGAGCATCATTTCCTCACCCCAACTGCGGCGGGAACTCGATAATTCCCATCTCCATCTAGTTCTTCTAATTGAGCTAGTGAACCTTCGCCCGTAATCAGCCGCGCGCCGCGTTTGCGAGTGAAGTAGTTCCAACCCCACTGAAGCAGCACAATCAGCTTATTGTCGAACTCAATTAAGTAATAGATGTGAGCAAACACCCACGTAAACCAAGCTAAGGCTCCCGAAAATTTGACGAAGCCTAGATCAACCACAGCCGCATTTTGCCCAATGACAGCCAAACTGCCCGTATCTTTGTAGACAAACGGTGGAATGGGAACCCCTTGCAGCCGTTTTTGGATCAATCTTGCTACATACTCACCCTCTTGAACCGCCACAGGAGCGACTCCAGGCAGTGGTTTGTCCCCTTGATGGGTGTAGTGGGCCAGGTCACCAATTACAAAGATATTGGGATGTCCGGCGAGGCTAAAGTCTGGTTCTACTATGACCCGCCCCACGCGGTCGAGTGCCACCCCTGTTTTTTGAGCCAACACTTGCCCCATGTCTGATGCTTTTACGCCTGCTGCCCAGAGGATAGTTTTTGCGGGCAGGTTCTCTGTTTGGTCGGCGTGCCGGAGTGTGACCACGTTATCTTCAATATTGGTGACTAAGGTTTTGGTGCGAACGGTTACTCCCAACTTGGCCAGAGACTCAGCAGCTTTTACAGAAAGTTCGGGAGCGTAGGGTGGCAAGATCCGATCTAGCCCCTCTAGTAAAAGGATTTGGGCTTCGGTTGTATCAATGTTACGAAAATCTTCGGTGAGTGTGCGGTAGGCTAATTCGGCGATCGCCCCTGCCAACTCTACCCCTGTAGGCCCACCGCCCACAATTACAAACGTGAGCCAAGCTTTGCGCTTTGCGGGATCGGTTTCTTTTTCAGCCGCTTCAAATGCCATAAAGATACGACGTCGCATATCGAGGGCATCTTCAATTGTTTTCAGCCCAGGAGCAGTATCGCGCCATTGATCATTGCCAAAATAGTGATGGCTAACCCCTGTAGCTACCACTAGGGTGTCGTAGGGTAAGTCTTCGTCCCGTAGCACCAAAACCTGCCGAGCTGGATCGATATCCACCACTTTTTCCATGATGACGCTGGTATTTTTGCGATCGCTTAAGATGCCTCGCAGCGGCGAAGAAATATCGGCTGGGGAGAGGGTGCCAGTAGCGACTTGATACAGCAGTGGTTGAAATAGGTGGAAGTTACGCTTGTCAATTAGGGTAACGTTGATAGGGGCGCGACCCAGCGCCTTGGCGGCGTATAGCCCACTGAAGCCGCCGCCGACAATAACGACCCGATGAGGCTGCTTTTCTATGGTTGCATCCATGTGCTGGTTCTCCGGTTGACTAAGACGGGCTGGAGCTAACTAAATTTAAGGGTGCTACTGGGCGATCGCTATAATTTGTTAAGTTTTATCGCATATTAACCCAGAGATCTGTCATGTGCTTGGCAATTGCCCTGTCAAATTGTGATTCTGTTGATTCTTTAACAGATTTCTTACAAAATTCACAAACAAGCGCTCACTAGGCATCCGTCACTATAAAATCCATCTCTATGGGAGCTAGATTCTGAGCTATCCCCCAACTCTACACAGGCACCATGATAGAAAACCGTTTGGGGGCAGATTTCGAACAGCCCAACCTTCCTAAACCGGCATCGCAAGCGGGTACTGAATTTTCTGCTACGCCTCATCAGAAACAGCAGGGGGCACTATTGGAGTGCGATCGCCTGATCACTCATTTCAGCCGAGAAGCCACTCAACACAAACATCAGTTTCGCCAACTGAAGTACCTCAGCATTTTTCTCACGGCCTTTGTCACGATCCTTTCTGCTGTTTCTACTATCAACAAGGTAGAGCAGTGGCAGTGGGTCGTGCCCGTGGTCAGTGGACTTGCTACCCTTTCGACCACCCTCTTAGGTCAGACAAACTCCCAAAAAGTCTGGGTTCATTCGCGCAGTGTGCAACAGCAATTGCAAGTTGAGCGATTTTTATACCTGCAAGAAGCAGGCGACTATGCCAATTTAGAAACGGATGAAGCAAGGGTGCGCCATTTTTCGCATCGAGTCATGGAAATTTGGTCATCTGGGCACGAAAACTGGCAGCAAAGTGTTAGTAACGGCAGCAAATAGGCGATTTAGTTAACCGCTAACTGCATTAGTGCGACTGATCAGATTCAGGTTGTCTTGTACTCCTTGGCGCAGGTTCTCAGTCAGGGTGTCTACTACGATCGCCCGCTGCTGCTGATACTGCTCAAACGAATCTTTTAAGTTAACAGGCTCGCCAATGCGGATAATGACGTTGCGATCGCCTTTGGGCGGTGGTTGATCAATGCCAAATACAGCGCGCTCCAGCCGAATCAGTGTATCCAAAAACCGTTCTGAGGTGGGGCTAGCCGCCACGTAGCCGTCATAGATGGCGTTGAAATTTAGCAGTTGAGACGCAGCTCGGCTGATGGCATCGTACGTGCGCGGGGCATCTGCTGCCAGATCTACCGAGCGCGACTCTAGCACCCGCTGAATTTTGTAAACTCGTTCTCGTAACGGATCGTCCAGATTGGGCTGTATTTCTAGCTTTTGTTCGCAGTAGTGCAGAATGTGGTCTTTGACTCGGACAATGCGATCGTTGCGCGATCGCCGTACCGTTTCCTGTATGGGCAGCCCATAGTCTCGCTCAAAGCCCATAAGCACCTGATCTGCCACGACTAACAGGCGATCGTAAAAGTCAAAACTGTTAGGAAACACCCACAGCGCTTTTTCTAATCGAGCCAGTGTGCTGTCAATCACAGCAGCCATATCACCCACGTACTGATATTTGATGGCGATTGGCAGTGCATAAAAATCGGGAATGGATTCCCCCTGTTTGACCAATTTATTCATGGCCTGCATCGCGCACTGCACCCCGCCCGTACGAAAGGGCATGACTGTATCGTTTTGAAATGAGAACCCGCCTTCTGAAAAAATCACCAATCGACACTGGGGCTGCATCAAGATTTCTAGGGTTTTGGCCACGCTGGGGCGATCGCCCAGCCCGCGCCGGATTGAATACGCGCCCATTCTCTGGAGAAATTGACCTTCTAGCGTGCCAAACCGTTCGTAGGCAGCCAGGTAGTGAAATAATTCTCCACAGCGGGCAGAGAGTAAAAACAGCGCCACCCAGTCAAAGTGGGTCGGATGGTTGGGCAGCAGAAGCAGTCGATGCTCCGACACGGCTGCTAATTTTTCGAGACAGTCTGGCGCTATTTCTAGCCGCATACGGTAGCGCGATCGCCCAAGCCACGGCGACACACTCTGAGTCAGTCGCACTAAAACTGGTGTCATCTGGGGTGGGTAGAAATCAGGCATGGGGCACGAATTAAATTTGAGGGCGTGAACTGTTTCTTGGCTTTGCTAGAGAACAATTTACGCTGAATATCTACGGTATGTGCGATCCATAGAGTAACGGTTCTGAGGGGACTGAAACCAGTAGCGTCAAAAAAAAGGGCATGTTTGCCCTTCGGTTCATCAATGTAGTCGATTGGATTTAGCTATAGCGGTAGCCATGATCAATAGGACGCCTCCCTGTCATTCCCGCGCAGGCGGGAATCCATCTGCTCGATAGGTGCCAGCGTCATTCCCGCGCAGGCGGGAATGGCGCTGGCATGTCCTAAGCTTTATGACTATGGCTATAAGTAAGTGGGCATAGTTAAACATAAAATTCTAAGAGTCTGCACCGCCCGCTGCGCGAGCGGTGCAGACTCTTAGAATTCTGTTTTTATTTGAGTTGAACTATTTAGCAGTTTAAAGGCCGCAGCCAAAACGTTTGAGTCACTCTAGGGCGCTAACCAAATCCTTGGCATCGGTTCCCAAAACGGAGGGAGCAAAGAATGGAGGATGTAACTCTAGCAGGGGCTGATGTGCCATCAGCGGCAAAACTTGACGAACCTCGGTGGCGATCGCCACCATTTTTGCATCGTACGTCTGCGTTGCCAGTTTGGGGTAAACTCCAATGCCAATAATCGGGATCAACAAACAGAGGGCGATAAATGCCTCACGGGGCTTTGCGTCTGTCAGCGTCAAGTGGTTCGTCAGGTGAGTATTTTGATCACCATAAAACACCGAACGTAACATCGATAATAAATAAATCGGCGACAGAATTACACCGACTGCCGCCAGCAGTACAATCCCCGCTTTAAAGCTGGTGCCATAGGCATCACTGGTGCTAAAACCTAGAAAAATCGTCAGCTCACTCACAAACCCGCTCATCCCAGGTAATGCCAGCGATGCCATTGACCCTGCTGTGAACAGGGCAAACACTGTGGGCATCTGCTTAGCCAGACCGCCCAGCTTATCCATCATCAGCGTATGGGTACGTTCGTACGTTACCCCAGACAAGAAAAACAGTGCGGCTGCAATCAGGCCGTGTGACACCATTTGCAACAGAGCACCGCTGATCCCCAGCGTTGTAAACGAGGCTAGGCCGAGCAGCACAAATCCCATGTGGGCGATCGAAGAATAGGCCAGTCGCCGCTTTAGATTGGTCTGAGCAAAGGCAGTGAGAGAGGCGTAAATAATATTGACTACACCCAAAACAGCCAATACCGGAGCAAAGTAAACATGGGCGTTGGGCAGCATCTCAATGTTGAAGCGGATCAGCGCGTAGCCCGCCATCTTCAACAAAACGCCTGCCAAAATCATTGAGACTGGGGGAGGCGCTTCACCATGAGCATCGGGCAACCAAGTATGCAGCGGAAAAATCGGCAGCTTCACCCCAAACGCGAGCAGCAGCGCCCCATAAACCGTTAGCTCAAAGGCTAAAGAATAATCCTTTAGACCTAACTCCGTCATGTCAAACGTGACAGTATCACCGTAGAAGGCCATGGCGAACCCGGCAACCAGGATGAAAATGGAAGCTGCCGCCGTGTAGAGAATAAACTTGGTGGCCGCATACATCCGCTTTTGACCGCCCCAGTTGGCAATCAGTAGATAAACCGGAACCAGTTCCAGTTCCCACATCAAAAAGAACAGCAGCATATCTTGGGCGACAAATACCCCGATT
>JBBQFG010000004.1:0-53644 GCA_038321765.1 Elainellales cyanobacterium | reverse complement strand
CCCCTAGCCCCCTACCCTTCGGGAAGCCGCTTCGCGTCTATAAAAAGGGGGGAACTGGATTCAAAGTCCCCCTTTTTAAGGGGGATTTAGGGGGATCTAAAACGTTTTGCTACTAACAATCAGACTTTTAAAACATCCTCTTAGAGAACAAATCAGATCCTCAGCTCGGTTTCTCTTCAGGATTGGCTTGAAAGCCCCGCATAATCCGAGCCAATTCATTCTTTTCATCCGATGCCACGCGAGTAGGTGAACCGCCGATAATCCGTTCGAAGTTGCGAAACGACTCCTTGATCTCAGGTCCATGCTCACTAATGGTGTACTCCCGAATACCTTTGTCATGCCAAGAGCCGCGCATTTTAAATACATTAATGGCACGGGACATCTCACCCCGAATCTCCACGTATTGCAACATTAAGATGGTGTCTGTAATGGTAGAAATGTGAGAGTCAGTAATCGAGTTTGACCCCATAAACTGATCAGATGTATTTGTAAAGAAACCTGTAATCTCTTCCTGTTTTGCGTATCCGGTTACTCCAATCACAAACTGACGAAAGGCATTATTGCTAACCCCACGCGCCAGCGCCGACAATGAGTCGATCGCAATCCGTGCAGGTTTAAACTCGGCAATCTCAGTCTTAATAATTTGTAGGTGATCTTCTAAGCCTGCAGATTCTGGGTAAGCGCAGATAATTTTGAGTAAGCCCTTCTGCTCTAGATCTTCAAAATCAACGCCCCATGAATAAGCATTGCGCGACAGTTGTGCCCTAGACTCTTCATAGGCAAATAAGATCGCTCTCTCCCCGCTTTTACAAGCATTTTGCAAAAACATACTGACTAGCAGCGTTTTGCCAGTTCCGGTTGCACCCGTCGCCAAAATGATGGAGTCTTTAAAGAAGCCGCCGCCACACATGGTATCTAATGTAGACACACCAGACGACACGCGAGTATTGGAAGAACGTTGTGTGAGTAGCATTGCACCCAACGGGAAAATATTAATGCCATCATTGGTAATAGTGAAGGGATATTCACCCTTCATGTGAGTGGTTCCCCGCAACTTTAAGATTTCGATCGTCCGACGGCGACGTTCACCCTCTAAAACGTTACGCACAATTACCACATTGTCTGAGACGAATTCTTCTACCCCAAACCGGGCAACGGGGCCATATTCATCGACCCGCTCTGTTGTCATAATGGTGGTTGCCCCTACCTGCTTAAGACGAGCAACCAATCGAAAAATTTCTCGCCGCACAACGGAAACAGCCGCATATTGCTGAAACACTGCTGTCACCGAGTCGATCGATACTCGCTTGGCTTTATATTTGCGAATGGCATACTGAATTCGTTCAATTAAAGCGGATAAATCAAAGCTGCCAACGACTTCTTGCCCTTCAGGATCAGGAGAGGCATCTAAAATAAATAGCTTGCCGTCGTCTATTAATTTTTGGAGATCCCAGCCAAAACTGTAGGCATTTTTAATAATATCGGCGGGAGATTCTTCAAAGGTGACTAGAATGCCAGCTTCGTCAAAATAAATGATGCCGTGGTAGACAAACTGCACTGCAAATAGCGTTTTTCCTGTACCAGAGGTGCCACTGACGAGGGTAGACCGACCAATGGGTAAGCCACCATGACTGATATCGTCGAATCCCTCAATTAACGTGCTGATTTTTTGGATGCCTGGACGGGTTGCCCCATTTTGCTGACCAGATTGGTTTATTCCCGTCATGTCTGTGTTACAGCGTTTTTTGTAATTGAAACAAAATTTTTGACAAAAAATTAATAAATCAACGAATGTAGCAGCCTGTTTCTGAAGCTTGAAGTGGGATCAGAAGTCTGCCTCATCTTCGTTCAACTCATCATACAGAAGGTCAAGACCAATCAAGACCTTTTCTCGATCGGAGAGGTCACCAATAATACGACGTACAGGGGGTGGCAGAATCTTAGCCAGAGTTGGGGTAGCGAGAATTTTATCTTCCTCGGCTAACTGCGGGTTTTTAAGGACATCAATCACTTTGAGTGCATAGACCCCTTTAAACTCGTTTTCCAATATTTGATTCAGGGTTTTGAGTGCCCGTACTGAGTTGGGGGTATTTCCAGCTACGTAGAGCTTCAAAACGTAAGTTTTTTTCAGGGGACTCATGAGTCAGAAGAAAGATTGCTGGCAAGAACTATGACTGGTAAAGATATTAGGATTCTCTAGGGATAGAGCGACGGTACATCTCGCAGAGATGGGCAATTGTATCAATTAAGGTTAGGCGATAGTCTTGCAAAATATCGTCGCTGCGACCTTCTAGCTTAAGTTGCTTAGAAAATTCGTCGATTAACTCCATATGAATTTCAACAATTTGAGCCACTGGAACGTCGGCAAAAAAAGCTAGGTTGACAAAGCTGTCGATTTTCTCATTGAGATAAGGGTCGTCTATAAAATAATTGAGAATAATTTCACGATAGTCTGTTTTTAACTGTTGTAAAAATTCGTGACGCTCAGTTAGAGCCATGTTGCGGACGAAGTGGGCGGAATCTCTTTTGTAGTAAATGCTCAAATAACCTAGACGCTCGCGTAGTTTGTCGGCTAAACGCCGCTGCTGTTGAATTAGAGGGGAATAGGCTGCTGTCGTTAGGTTAGTTGGTGAATCAAGGGCACAAAAGTAACTGACTGGAGAGAGTTTAAGAAAATTGGCGATCGCCTCTTCCACCAGTGTTTCTAACCGATGGATCTGGGTAACGGGGATATGTAGAATTGCCCGGTGATAAAGAGCGAGATCAGAGGTGCTATCCATGAGTGTGTTAGATGACAGCTCAGGCCTTGTTGTAGTTTCTGGTGGCACTTTAAGCAGCCTTGCGGACTCCTCTGGCTCCAGAATAATGACAGGCAGGAGGATAGATTGCTCTCGTAGCTGATGAAGCAGTGGAGCAACGATTGAACTGGATTCCAGCAGCAAGCAGTCTACCGTTTGGCGCTCTTGTCTTAAGTAGTTCAGTAGTTCCTGTGGTTTTCCGAATTCAGTAATACGATAGCGATCGCGTGTGTTGCTCGTAATCGTATCGTCTTGTCAGACGCGCAGCAGCGCGTACGCCAGACTATCAGAGAGTAATAAGGTACTAATGGAAAGCAAGGGTTTGACGGCAACAAGAGGTTAATTTAAACAGGAGACACGGGGATAACGAAACAGATCTTTACAAAAAGCAATAATGAGTACTGAAATATTTAGGATCTTATTGTAAAACCAAGTCTCTTTGCTACTAAAAATTACGCCATGATTAAGTAAGACGAGAGATAAGTAGTTCAACCTAAATAAAAACAAGATTCTAAAAAGTCTGCGCCGCCCGCGCAGCGGGCGGCGCAGACTTTTTAGGTTTTGTATTTAATCACGCCCATCTACTTAGCACTCTTTGGTAATTCAGTTTTAGCTAAAATAGCGGCACTTACAACGTTGCTTCCCCTTTGGTCTTAGAATCTGGCGCTGAAATGAATTCAGGATGTGAGAAGCGATCTCGTGTCCTGAATTTGTACTTTGGTAACTGCTTTTCTTCTGTGTCTGTCTGGGAAGGGGCAGCAGGTGCGATCGCCTACTGCCTAATTGCTCAACTACCTCGAACCATTTTCTTGCCAGCCCTTGCTTGAGCCTGCTGAGCTGCATTTATGTCTCATCCATCGTTTCGAGAGTTCATTCAGCCAGTTCCAATAATTGCCGTTACTGAATCCTTAGCTACAGTGCTGGCTCTCTTTGTCGAGCATGGCTATGAACACGCGATCGCGCACTATCCTGCGCCGCTACCCGCTCGACTGCTGCGGTTAAACATTTTGACGGCTTATCTGCTCAAGAGAGTCTGGGCAGCATCATCTGAAATGCCCTCATCCGTTAATCTGCAAGCATCCCTGCAAGACTTTACAGATGCAAATCTAGACTTGCAACGGGTAGCGCTACTGCCGCTTGCAAATCTACCTGTTGATTGGGAGCTACACCAAGTCTGGCAACACCTACATGCGACTGAACCACAGCCCTGGGCTGTAGTAGACGCTAATGGCCACTATTTGGGGTTGCTTGACCAACCCCGCCTATGGACGTTTCTGTCTGATCAACTTTGCCTTCCGGCTGTGTGGAGTGCAGCATCTGCCCCTGTAACATTCACCCCTGCAACACCTACCCCTCTAACATTGACAGGCGATGCGATCGCTCCTCCCACTTTCTCTGCTCCTCCCACTTTCTCCGCTCCTCCCACTTTCTCTCTAGATCCCTCAGCTCAAATCAATTCTCCCACCCCGACAGTTGAGCAATCGCCTTCTATATCCCCTCTCCCCGCGATCCCCCTTCCTCTCCTCATTCCTCTCTTGAATCAGTTGCCCCTGCCGTTGATGCTACAGACCAGTAGCGGCCAGGTTTTAACCCAAAACTGCACCTGGCATGAGCAGCTCGGCTCGTTGCTATATGCCCATGAAACAGCGGCCTCAGACGCGATCGCCCTGGATGTTATCTCCGAAAATCTCTCAATTGATGAGCTATACGCCCGTCGAATTGA
Source organism: Elainellales cyanobacterium (assembly GCA_038321765.1). Taxonomy (GTDB): domain Bacteria; phylum Cyanobacteriota; class Cyanobacteriia; order Elainellales; family Elainellaceae; genus CASBQJ01. Next base: position 49,123 of record JBBQFG010000004.1, on the reverse strand, counting down.
AGATCGCCATAGTTTCTCCGAATTGGCATTACAAGACCAGATCTTGTCAACGGATAGCCATCCGACTTCTCACCTGCCTAGCGCCACCAATTCCCATCCGTCGGCCAATCAATGGGATGTGCGGCACCCCCGGATGGCTACCACCATTCCTCTCCCCACCTGCCAGTTAGATGCACTGCCCGAAAATGGCATCTGTGTCTGTTCCTTAGATGATGCTCAGGAACGCATCTGGCAGTTTGTTAAGGTGCCTCTCGGTACTGCCTCTGCCGCCGAAAGCTTAGCCAGTCGAGGTAACGAAACACTATGGTTATTTTTAGCTCAAGATATTACTGATCAACAACACATTACCCAAGAACTTGCTGCGAAGAATGCGGATCTGACGCAGCTTAATCGGCTGAAGGATGAATTCTTATCCTGCATTAGTCACGAGCTGAAAACACCCCTCACCGCCGTACTGGGGCTGTCTAGTTTACTCAAAGATCAGGCCATTGGTGGCTTAAACGATCGCCAAAAACGCTATGCTCAGCTCATTTATCAAAGCGGTCGTCATTTAATGATGATTGTGAACAACATCTTAGATTTGACGCGAATTGAAACAGACCAACTAGATTTAGTCATGGAATCTGTCTCGATTCAATCGGTCTGTCAACGCGCCTACGAACAAGCCTGTCAGCTTCAGCTCCCTGAGAGTGTGGCGGAACCCCAGCGAGAGATAGCCCGAACCCCTGCTCCCTCGTTCAATTTGAACATTCAACCCGGCTTGGAGCAAATTATTGCAGACGATTTGCGACTGCGCCAGATGTTGGTTAACTTATTAACCAACGCGCTCAAATTTACGCCACCTGACGGAAAGACCGGGCTAGATGTAGAATCCTGGGATGGATGGCTGGCTTTTACGGTATGGGATACAGGAATAGGGATTCCAGCCGATAAACAGCATCTAATCTTTCAGAAATTTCAGCAGCTAGAAAACCCGTTTACCCGTCAATTTGAAGGCACGGGGTTAGGGTTAGTGCTAACTCAGCGATTAGCCCGCCTGCACGGCGGAGAAGTGACGTTTACGTCAGTCGACGGAAAGGGTAGCCGTTTTACACTGCTGCTGCCACCCAACATGGCTCATATCGCTAGTGTTAACTCAGTAGAAAAGTCACAAACGGCTCCCCTGGCTGTACAGCGACTAGTTTTGGTTGTGGAATCGGTACCTAGATTTTTAGAAGAGTTGACCGCTTATTTAGGTCAACTTGGCTACAGGGTGGCGATCGCGCGATCGGGAACCGAAGCCCTCGAGAAAATTCGCTGTCTGCAACCCGTCGCAGTGTTTCTCAACCCTCTGTTACCGCTGCTATCCGGATGGGACGTTCTCACATTGCTTACAGCAAACCCTGAAACACGCGCCATCCCAATTTTGGTCACGGGCACCCACGCCGAAAAAAAACGAGCACTTGCTAGTGGTGCCCGAGATTTTTTGAGTCTTCCGATTCGGCTCGATGTGTTGCAACAAAGCTTAGAGACTCTTTTGCAGCCAATTTCTCTCGTTTACTCAGCTCCACCCCTGGCAAAGCCCAGCACATTTTCCGGAACGTTAACTGTCCTTCATCTTCGGATTGGGACATTATCAGAAATAGATGCGTCCCCTGTGCAAATAAGCTCTTGTGGCTCTGACCCGTCTACTTTCAGAGAGCCATCAGCCTCCCTCCCCCCTGATCTGGCGATCCTGCTACATGCTTATCCCTGCCAAGTTTTAGAGGTAGACGACTTAGAGCAAGCTGATCTACTAGCTCGCGTTTGGCACCCCAATGTCGTCTTGCTAAACGGTGTATTGCCTAACCCTCTACAATACTTAACCCAACTGAGCCACTATCCTGACCTTGCTGCATTGCCCCTCATCACACTTACTTCAGAAAATACTCAAGCGGCCAATCAAATTGCCAATCTGAATGTCTTTCCATGTCTTGCTTCTTTGACAGCAGCTTCTGATACGGGAGATGCCGATCCAGCCAATGTATCAGCCCTGTTTCAGGTCATACAGGTGGCAAGTGGGCAATCCTAAAGATAGGATGTTGCTTTGAAAGTCTTGATACCCGTCGGTTCCAGGGCACCATTTTTTCCACGCTAAGCTTTAATCTTTAAACAAGATAGAGTCCCAGAGTCTCTTGGACTCCGGGACTCTATCTTGTTTCCGAGCTTTACGCTTGTTTCCGAGCTTTACGACAATGACTCTAGATAATCCCGAACACGGTTGCGTCGTTTGGGCTGACGCAGTTTTTGGAGCGCTTTGGCTTCAATTTGACGAACTCGTTCCCGCGATAAGTCGAGGGCGCGACCAATTTCTGCTAATGAGTAAGGCTGTCCATCGCCTAGCCCAAAGCGCATTTGAATGACATCTCGCTCGCGACTGGTGAGGTCGGTAAGCAGTTGCTGCAGGTCGCGTAGTAAAGATTCACGCATCAGGGTTTCTTCAGGAGACGCTCCTTCTGTTTCCAACAAGTCGCCCAATTCTGTGTCGCGCTCTTTACCAACTTTGGTTTCAAGGGAAACAGCGCGAGGAACCCGCTGTAAGACTTCCCGCACCTGAATGGCGGTCATATCTAACTCAGCAGCAATGTCGTCAATGGTAGCCGTGCGTCCTTTCTCTTGGGAAACTTTGCGCTGCGCTTTCTTGATTTTGTTGAGCTTTTCAGTGATGTGGACAGGGAGACGAATAATCCTACTTTGGGTGGCGATCGCCCGGGTAATGCCTTGGCGAATCCACCAGTAAGCATAGGTGCTAAAGCGATAGCCTTTAGTGGGGTCAAATTTCTCTACAGCCCGTTCCAAGCCCAGCGTGCCTTCCTGGATCAGATCCAGTAGTTCTAGCCCACGGTTTTGATATTTCTTGGCAACTGATACCACCAACCGCAGGTTGGCTTTGATCATGTGATCTTTTGCTGCCACTCCTTCTATCTGTAGCCGCTCTAACTCTTCAACAGGCTTGTCGGCCAGAGTTGCCCAGCGGCGTTTTCCCTCTGCCAACGTAGGTTTTAAGTCAGTGACGGAAATGCTAGCAGCTACAGCCCACCGCTCTAGGGAAGGGCGATGTCCTAAGTTTGAGGTGAGACGGTCGTGTACATCAACTAATTGAGCGTACCGTTGTAGTAACTCGTCTCCCTTCTCAGCAGCCACGGTACAAAGCTCCAGAAGCCCCATGTAGCGCTGAACTTTTTGAGCTTCCGAAACTTCTTCATCACGCCCTAACAGCCTAACCCGACCAATCTCTTGGAGGTATAGCCGCACTAAATCCGTAGTGCGCCGCCCTGCTCCCTTGCCCGAGTTAGTAGAATTGGCAAACTCCATATCCAAGCTCACCATATCTTCGGTAAGCTGCGTTTCTAGGTCAGGTTCATGCATGGTGGCGCTATCCGGTTGAAAATCGAAGCCATTGGAGGATTCGTTGTACTCGGCGTCAGCGAAGAAGGGTTTTGCTGGCATAGTAATCGTCTCAGTTGCTCCAGATAACAAGGGGGCTTTTCTACTTCTACTAACGCTTACTGCTAGTGTTCCCGGTATTCAGGACTAACTAGTCAGGACGCTGTAGGAATATTCAGGTTCCAGCTTTCACGCTTTGAAGTGTCATTCTCCAAAGAAGTAGCCGTTTTAAAAGGAACGTTGATATTAAATGCCATATCTAATGCCCGAAGAAGGCACATGGCACGCGTAGATGCACACACCACAATCTAGGCCGCTCACTGCGACACCAGAAAACAATCTTCAGAACTAACGAGGGCGGGTTCTAGAGTTGCTATTTATTTTTCTGAGAAGTTCGCTAAGCTACCTCTAGAAAAATAAACACCATACTTGAAACGCAACCACCAATGGCTCCGTCTAGGCAGAGACGTTAGCCCTGAGACTTTCTACATTATTTTTATCGTCAATTCCTGATGCCCTTCATAAAGTTCGTGCTTTTTGTATCAAGCTGCAATGAAGCGATCGCCTTCTGCTTATCTAGGCAAGGCAATTGGCGATCGCAGGTAGAGTAGCAATGCTTCATTGAAAATACGGTGCTACGTATATTCGACTCAACGCAGTCTTGTTAGCGTTCTCCAATCTTTAACTCATGCACGTTCCAGAGTGACCCACCCAACGCTGAGAACTTAATCCCCTCAATATGATTTCGCACCGCAGACAACGCCAGAGGATTAACCAAATGAATAAACGGTAGATACTCTTGGGCAAGCTTCTGAGTTTCAGCGTAAATAGCTTTGCGTTTGGTTTCGTCTAGTTCTTGACTGCCGGCAATATAAAGCTGACTAATTTTCTCTTCCCAGTCAGATACGCTGCGCCCTTCCAAGCTGTCTTGACCGGGCTGTGCCCCTTGGTTGAAGGCATGGAGCGTGCCATTTACCGACCACACGTTGCGAGCACCATCGGGTTCTACCCCACTCCCTGAAAAACCCAAAATATGAGCTTCCCAGTCCAGCGTGTCTGATAGTTTTGCAACTAGCGTATTGAAGGCAACGGGTTGAAAGTCTACCAAGATACCAATATTGGCCAGATCTTGCTTAATCTGTGCTCCCATTGCTTCACGAATTTTGTTTCCTGCATTAGTAATCAATGTAAATCGCACAGGATTGTCATCGGCATCAACCAACTGCTGAGAGTCGGTATACTTGAAGCCTGCTTTTAGCAATAGATCCTTAGCCGCTTTGGGGTCGTAATCATACACTGACAAACCCTCTTGCGGTGACAAATAATAGGGGCTTTGGCGATAAATGGGTGAGTTTTGCGTCTCACCTATACCCTGATAGATGTTAGTAATCATCGTCTTGCGATCGATCGCCAAAGCTATTGCCTTCCGAAACTCTAGGGTATTGAACCAGCGAGATTTAATCGGGGACACTAGCGGCTTACCGTTCCGGTTTCCTTGGTTGAGGTTAAAGGCGAGAAAGGTGGTACTTAAAGTGGGTCCGCCATTATAAATAGTGAAGTTACCTCGCTTTTCTTCTCGCTTAATTAGCGCAAAATAGTTAGCTGGAACTGCTAATACGTCTAAGCCGCCCGAACGAAATTGCATCAGTTCCGTATCGACGGAATCAACAATTTGAATTACGAACCGCTCAATGTAGGGTAGGGTATTTCCCTGAGCATCTTTGCGCCAATAGTAAGGGTTTTTTTCTAAAATAATGCGTTCGGCTGGCTGATAGCTTAGCAGTCGAAACGGCCCATTGCTAACGATTTCCTGAGGGGGCGTGTCGGTGCCCCAAACAGATAAAAAGCGTAGTTTCCCGTCTTCGCCAGTGGAGAAGACATATTCAGCCAGCGCATGTTTAGGTAAAAGAGCAATGCCTCCGGCGTAGCGCAGTAGTGGGGCAAAGGGTTCTGGAGAGCGAAACTCTACCCGGCGATCATCTAGTTTGACTACGCTGGGGAAAACGCCGTCTTTGCCGACCCGCAGAATGTCGCTCTCGCCACTGGGAATTTCGGGGTTAAAGTAAATGTCGTTGAAGCTAAACACCACATCATCCACGGTCAGCGGTTCTCCATCAGACCATTGCAACCTCTCTCGCAACGTAAAGGTAATACGTTGCTGATCGTCGGAAACATCCCAAGATTCTGCTAGTGCAGGTTCCAGTTGGCCTGTCAGACCATTGGTTGTAAGTAACCCCTCCTGAATCAACCCAAACACAGGGTTGGCCTCGTTACTCATAGGGCTGTTGAAGGTTTTTGGATCGCTGATCTCAGCGTCTACCAACTGGGGAATCTCAGCAGCTTGGATTTGGAACTGGGCGGGGTTGCAACTGCTCAACAGCATAGTGAATCCCACCAGCAAAATGGGCAGCAGTTGTCGCCAGCGGGATCTGAGCCGGCCGAATCTAGGAGGGAGGGCAAGTTTCATGGTGTAAGGAGATATGGCAAGACTTTTGGATGACTTGGCTTAAATTGTGACAAGTTCAACTCGTTTTAGGCCTATATTTGTAGCATCTTCCGATCTAAATTTAAACAAATACTAGACCGATGAAATCAAATTCAAGCCCTGACCCTTCCATACAGAATTCGGGGAGTTCAAGCCAGGGTTCCAATCCGGGAAGCTATTCACCAACGGTGCCGCTTTCAGTGTATCGAGAGTTGTCTGCTGAGTTGCAGGCTAGTAAGGCCATGCTAGATTCACTCAATGCTCAAAATCAGCAGCTAACCCGTCAAAATCAACAATTTCGTCAAGAGATCGAGCGCCTATCAGGTTCGATGGTAAACCTGAAGCACGTTGTTGACTCGCCTCAGCCCCCATGGGGTACTCCTTCAGAGTCCGCTCGTGCTAATGCTGAAGCAGTAGCAGAGCAGATTCGACCGACAAGTGTACGGTTGAAGCCATCGGTTCAGCCATCAGGAACTGCTAAACCTTCAATAGGACAAGTATCTTTCCCCAACTTTCCTATCCTAGAACCAGAGGGGCTGACAAATCATCTGTTCACTGAACAGCATGATCCTATGCAGTCTCTGCGAAATCCAGCCAACTCTCCTAGAGACTTAAGTGGTCTGTGGCTGTGGTTTACGGTATTGGCCATTATCCTAACGGCATTTGGAGCGGGGTTTATGGTGATGCGTCCGCTGCTGCCTAATTCTGGTAAATAGCAGGGTAAGTTACCCCAAGTTACCCCCTGACCCATTCGTTGGTAGTGGTATTGATGTAAGGATTTTTTGATGGGCGCGCGAAGCCCGCCCCTCAAAAAATCCTTACCAATTTAGGATTACCAAAGGGATAACTTGGGAAAATTTAGTTCTTAGCTCACCCCATATGGGCTAGAGGTAGAGAAAATTTGAAGATGCTGCCCACTCCCAGTTCACTGTCAGCGTCGATTACGCCTCCCTGCAGTTCTACCAAGCGGCGAGAGATAGCTAAGCCAATACCTGTGCCGCCAGAGTGTCGATTGCGCGATCGATCGGCGCGCCAAAATCGATCGAACACGTGAGGTAAGTCGTCGGGTGAAATTCCTTGCCCGGTGTCAATGACCGCAATCCACACTTGGGTTTCGGTGTGCCATACGTTCACGGTAATACTGCCTACAGACGTATAGCGGAGAGCATTGCTGAGTAGGTTAACCAAAATTTGCTCTACTCGACCCGGATCTGCCAGTACCAGAGGGGTCTCGAGCGGGTAGTCGAGATAAATATGAGGGTTGTCTTGGGTCAGGAGCTGATCAGAGAAGCGCTGGATAACCGAATTTAACAGGGGATAGAGATCGACTTGTTGAGCATCAATCGGAAGATAGCCTGCGTCAATTTTTGAGAGTTCTTGTAAATCGTTGACTAACCGTCGCATTCGGCTTGCTTCTTTGCTCAACAGTTCATAGACGGCAGGCGAGGATTCAATTGTGCCATCGGCTAAGCCTTCTAGGTAGCCCTCTAGTACTGTTAACGGGGTGCGGAGTTCATGGGTGAGGTCGCTAACGAGTTCGCGGCGGCGGTGCTCAACCCCTTTTAGATCGGCGGCCATGCGGTTGAAACTAGAGGCGAGCTGATTCAGCTCAGGAATTTCATTGTCGGGTACCCGCTCGTCTAGCTCTCCGGAGGCAAACTTTTTGGTAATTTCTTCCATTTGAATCAGGGGCTGCACGATTCGCTTGGAGACCAAGTAGCTAAGGGTACCTGCTGCTGTAGCGCCCATGACTAATGACCATAGCGCACCTCGCGTCCACGCTAGCTCAAAGCCTCGCATTAGCTCGGTTCTGAGCGTCCGAATGCTGAGAATATTGCCTTCGATGTGATCTAAGTACACCACAAAGAACCGGGGCGACGAAAATTTGCCAATGACAGTGATGGTAATTAGCCCCACAATCATGACAATAAAGTGGGAGAAAAAGAGGCGCGATCGCAACCCAAGTTTAGACATGCCAAATCCTGAGGGTGAGCGAGCAAGAGCAAGCTTAGGGTTGGTAAACTCGTGCAGAAATGCCTTGGCTTTGCAAATCACGCGCCAGCGCGCTGGCGCGTTCGCGGTCTGCGAAACGACCAAATTGAATTTTAGCGCCATCTGAGAAGTTTCGTAAAAATGCATCGCCAACGACCTGACGCGCTTGCTCTAAGCTGCGATCGCCACTGAAGTCCATGACGACGTAATAATACGTTAGGGCAGCGGATGGGGAAGCAGTTGAATCAGGTGTAGAACGGCTGGGAGCAGGGGTAACTACCGCAGGGACACGAGGAGCAGTAGCAACGGTTGGTGCAGGAGCCTGTGATCGGGGCTGGCTCGGCTGGGTCGCAACCCGCTGTGGTGAGGGGGCTGGGGAGGATGTCCGCCCATTGGTAGCATTAGCCGCAGGAGGGCGAGACGAGCTAGTCGCTGTGCGAGCAGGAGCAGCCGCTCTACGGGGTCGAGTTTGCTGAGATGGGGTGTCAACAGTTCTAGCACGCGAAGACGGAGATGCCGTTGAAGCTGTAGCTTGACTGGTGCGGGACGAGCTTGTGGCTGAATTTGTGGACGCAGATGCCCTAGAGACAGATTGAGACCCTGACGGGTCAGGGCGAGAATTTAAGCCGGGGCTGGCAGCAGGAGTTGTGGCGACAGATGAACCTGTTCCCAGTGCCGATGCGTCTGTAAGTGGTGCATTTGATGGGGCGATCGCCGTGGTTTTGGGCAGCGTGCTCAGGGTATCAAGGTTTACCTCAGGAAACTCTTGAGCAGACAAATTAGGTGATACCTCTTGCCCCGTTACAGCGGCATTTGGCACCCCTGATGTACCAGCACTATCACTACCCGTTGCCAAATTGGGAGCAGAGGTCTGTTGATTAGCTCCTAGACTCAAGAAGCTCATGCTAGATGGATTCATTAAAAGATAGCCAAAGGTAACGCTAGACAGCAATAACAGGAGCATCGAACCGATCCCCAGGGGAGTTAAAAGGCTCTGAAGCATACCTGGCTCTTGGCTTGTCCGCAACTCCACCTCTTCGTCGGCCAAGCTCTGTAACAGATGTTCTGAAGATTCTAAATAGTCATCAGGCTCCCAAGCATCTCTGCTGTCGGCGACGAGGTCTGCTGAAGATGCTGTTGAATCTACCATCCGATCATCCGTTTGGGGATGCACGTTGAGCATTGCTACCTTGGGAGGCAATGCGTAGGGGGCGGTTGAAGGCGAATTAGGCTCAGAAGCGATCGCCAAGGGCAATCCAGCAATGCTTAAGTCAGGGGTTGTATGAACTGCTTGACTGTAGGATGACGTGGGTGAAGATGTCACATCTGGCTCTGTAGAAGCCGCCGTAGATAGCTTTCCAGTCTTTGCAGTAGGAAGAGCGGCAACAGTCTCGTCTACTACAGGAAGGGGAGTCAGAGGAACCTGCGGTAGAGGGTTTTGACGGTTTAAATTCGTCTGACCTCCCCGGCGACCATTTTGGCGACGATACCGCGCTAACTCCTCATCCAATTGAACATCCAGATTTCCAAGCATCGCCTGTAAAACTGGGTGTAAGGTTTGCTGAGAGAAAGGCTGGGATTTCAGAGAAGATGACCGACGCATCGCAGGACTCCTGCCAGTGACAAAAAGGGATTAAGTGACAAAATGGAGCGTGTAACTGAACATGAGCAAACCGAACGATTGGTTGCCTTGAGGAGGGTCTGTATAAACATAAGCTCCGAACGTCTACATTAGTTGTATTCATTAAAGAATTCAAGTTTAACGATCAAATAGAAAAACGATTCAGTCACCGCTTAAGGCAATTTTCTAAATACCCACCTCACCCGTTCAAGCTGCACCTGTGTTCAACTAGCCTCTGGAATACATAATTGGCTTGGCGATCGCCCCTTGAAGCGACCAATTAAGAACAGACTTGCACGCCTAAGAACAGACTTGCATGCCTTCTTTAAATTCATGCTCAAAATTCATGCTCAAAATTCATGCTCAGTATTCTTTGTATAGCGGTAGACATGATCAATAGGACGCCTCCCTGTCATTCCCGCGCAGGCGGGAATCTATCTGCTCGATAGGTGCGGGGGTGGATTCCCGCCTGCGCGGGAATGACGCTGGCATGTCCTAAGCTTTATGACTATGGCTATAAAGATCTACTAAGATCTACTTTGATGGCTTGGAGTTCTACGGCTCAGAGGTTCTCATGGCACTTACATCACTCCATCAGGTGTTAGGGGTTCTAGAAACTCAGGAGAACTGGCAAGCGAGACAGCACTTTCAAGGCGTGGTGGCCTGCTGGCTAGACGCTGTAGGTTCAGCAGTAGCGGCTCAGACTCGCCCAATTTCTATCCAGCGACAGGTGTTGCAAGTTGCCACCTCCAGCTCCGCTTGGGCACAAAACTTAATGTTTGAACGGCAGCGCATTTTAGCAAAGCTAAATGGTCGAGTGTCTAGTCCCCTCGTCGATATTCGATTTTCTACAGCTTTGTGGCAGCGTCCCTCTCGCCCGAATGCGGCAATTGAAGAAACGTCAGAGCAGATTAAGTTATGGCAAGCCCATCCCAGCCACGTAGCTCTGCCTCAACTGGGTTCGTCGAGGCTCTCTACGTCACTCCCATGCGATCCTAAAACGGCTTTTGACGCATGGGCAAAACGCGTACAGGAGCGATCGCGTCAATTACCGCTCTGCCCTACATGCCGCTGTCCTACGCCTCAAGGCGAACTGCAACGCTGGGCGGTCTGTGCTCTGTGTGCAGCCAAACGCTGGTAATTAACCCAAGCAATTTCTGCGACTTCGTAGTTACGGTTTTAGCTTGCTTGAATTTATCCAAAACAATAGACCTCCTGCATGAATACCTTTTTTGAGGGCGTGAATCGTTTCTCGGCTTCGCTGGGAAACGATTCACGCACGAGGTCTGGAGGTCTAATAGTCCTGAGCTTGTCATGCCTTTTGGGAAACACGTCCAACGCTGACACTTCAAAAAGTTGGTAGTCCTAAATTGGTAAGGATTTTTTGCTGGGCGGGCGAAGCCCGCCCAGCAAAAAATCCTTACCAATTTAGGACTACCCAAAAAGTTTTTATATTTTTGTGTCTATAGCGTAGATCTTTTACGGAAATGCGATTCAAAAATGTGAATCATTTCCTAGCTGTGCCAAAAATGCCTCGCGCAAGAATCCTAAACTAAACGCGATGTGCAACCTTCTAAACCTAAACTTCTTGAGGCTCAACCTTCTTGAGGCTCAACCTTCTTGTGAGACGGCATCTTGCCCGTTTAAACTCTTATGTCTCTACTCAAGCATAAGTTGAAATTATGGGAATACTAAGCATCGTGCAGTGTTTGTGTTTTCAATCTTGAAAGCAATCTAAAACTTCGGTTTTTCTTTGGGATCGCTATAGCCCTGGCCTATTAATCATTACACCCCATGACTTGGTCAATAGTGAACCAAAAGGGTCGATGAGAATAGCATTGAGAATTCAGTTCCTATTGTCTTCACTATTTCACTAGCACTATTAGGTAGCGTTTCCGATGACCCATGTCACTCATAGCGTCTCAGCTTGCTGCCGTTGTTGTTACTATCGTTCAGAGGGTCGGCGCGGTGGTCAATGTGACCTGTTGGGGGCATCGGTTCAGGGACAGTGGAGCGCATGTGCAGCCGCAAAAACCTTGTTTGAATTGCCGATCGCCCCTAGGGGTGCCATTAAGGCGATCGCCCTAGAAGATATAGCGACCCTAAACGTTGCTCCAGACGCCTTGGAGCCAGAATTAGTAGAGACCATTGCCTACTATGAAACCAGTTTGGATGACCTAGAAGACACGCCAGAAGAGATTGGGTACTTGGCACTTTCTAAGTAGATGGGCGTAATTAAATATAAAACCTTAAAAGTCTGTGCCGCCCGCGCAGCGGGCGACGCAGACTTTTAGAATCTTGTTTTTATTTAGGTTGAACTACTTAGCAGGTCGCGGTAGATAATCAGCGGTTCTTGCTCTTGCTACAGCGTAGGAGAGGCTACAGCGTAGGAGAGGTGGCGATCGCAGCCGCGTCGTGGTGCAGTTTCCCTCTGATGTGGGGATTAACCATGTAAGCGCAAAGCGCTGTAAACTTGTAAACTAGGCAATGAATGAAGATTTGTTCAAAACGTATCGTTTAGATAAATACCATCATGGATATTTTGTCTTTGGGCTGGGTTTCGCTGCTGGTAGTTTTTACGTTCTCCATTTCGCTGGTCATTTGGGGTCGAAACGGCTTTTAGAGCACCAATCTACTAGCATTTAGCTTTCAATCGATTAACAGGTCTCAACAGTCTGGACTTAAATCTGGGTATGGATGTCGAAGTATCTCCCCTGAGCATTCTGGCAATCACCGCACTAGTGCTAATGCTGTCCATTACAGGAGGCGTGCTTTACTTAACCGCTGTAGAATGGCGCGATCGCCGTCGTCAAGAGCGCGAAAAGCGTGGCCGCTAGCGGATTTTTAACTAGTTTGGGCGGTAGGAGTCTCCTGCCGCCCATAACTGTGTAAATACTGTGTGAAAGGCTGTGGCTTGTCGAAAGGTTGAACCAGGCTCTCTAGAGCAGATTTTCTAGAGGACGCTGGGTTAGTTCGATAAGCTGTCAGAAAAGTAAGCTGCCAGGAAATAAGCTGCCAGGAAATAAGCTGCCAGGAAATTAAGTTACAGGAAATAAGTTACAGGAATGTTTAGTTACCAGGGATGTAGCGTATGACCCAAGCTCACGAAGTTACCAGTGTATCTTCTCAGTTTCCTGCCGGATCTCATCCCCTTGAACCGCTGACCGCAGACGAAATTGCCGCTGCTGTCGCGCTTGTGAGGGCAGAGCGTTCTTTGGGCGATCGCATTCGGTTTCCTTGTGTGGTTTTGCACGAACCCCCTAAGGCGACTGTGCTCAGCTACCGAGAGGGCGATGCGTTTGAGCGTGAGGCATTTTTAATCTTGCTCGATAACGCAACGGGTAACACCTATGAGGCGATCGCGTCCTTGACTCGCGGCACTGTTAGCCACTGGGCGCATATCCCTGGCGTGCAGCCCAACATCATGGCAGATGAATTGGTGGAATGCGAAGCAGTGGTTAAAGCGCATCCTGGGTTTCGAGATGCGCTGGCCAAACGCGGCATCACCGATTTGGATCGGGTGATGGTAGACCCCTGGGCACCCGGTAATTTTGGATTTGACGACGAGGTGGGTATCCGCTTTTCCCGCTGCCTGTGCTATGTACGCGCCACGCCCAACAGCAACGCCTACGCCCGCCCTCTTGATGGATTGATCCCCGTAGTCGACCTCAATAAAATGGAGGTCATCCGAATTGAAGATCTGGGAGTTGTGCCACCCCCACCGGAAGCCGGAGAGTATGAAGCTCAGTTTCGTACCGAGTTTCGCACCGACATCAAACCACTCCAGATCACTCAACCGGATGGGCCTAGCTTTCACGTCGATGGGCACCACGTGCGCTGGCAAAAATGGAGCTTCCGGATTGGTTTTACCCCTCGTGAAGGTGTTGTGCTTCATACCGTGGGTTACGAAGACGAGGGACGACTGCGCTCCATTCTCTACCGGGCTTCGATGGCAGAAATGGTCGTTCCCTATGGCGATCCGCGCCCTCAGCACTATCGTAAAAATGCCTTTGATGTCGGCGAACATGGGGTCGGTCTATTGGCAAACTCGCTCAAGTTGGGCTGCGACTGCTTGGGTCATATTCACTATTTTGATGCCCATTTGACTAACAGTCGGGGCGATGTGGCGGTGATTGAAAATGCCATTTGTATGCACGAAGAGGACTATGGCATTTTATGGAAGCATACTGACTGGCGGAGAGACAGTGCAGAGGTGAGGCGATCGCGTCGGCTGGTCGTCTCCTTTATTTCCACCGTTGACAACTATGAATATGGCTTCTTCTGGTATTTTTACCAAGATGGCACTATTCAGTACGAGATTAAGCTGACGGGTATCTTACTCTGTGGCAGTTTGGCGGGGTCATCCAAGTATGGAACCGTCGTGGCTCCCGAAGTCAATGCCATCAACCATCAACACTTTTTCTGCATGCGGCTCGATTTTGACATTGATGGCGGTGACAACTCCGTCTATGAGGTCAATACCGAAGCGGAGCCGATGGGTTCTGAAAATCCGATGGGCAACGCGTTTTATGCCGTTTCTACCTTGTTCCCCACAGAGCAATCGGCACAGCGGATTATTGACCCTTTAGCTGGACGCTACTGGAAAGTCGTCAATCCCAATGTGAAAAACCGTCTGGGGCAGCCTGTTGGGTTCAAAATCATTCCAGGCGATACGATTCTCCCCTTTGCCCACCCCGATTCTCCAATTATGAAACGGGCAGGGTTTATGGCCAAGCACTTATGGGTAACGCCCTATGCTGCCGATGAGCAGTACCCGGCTGGCAGGTACCCCAATCAACACCCCGGTGGTGAAGGGTTACCCCAATGGACTCAGGCAGACCGGGCGATCGCCAATACCGATGTGGTGGTTTGGTACAATTTTGGCCACCATCATATTCCTCGTCCTGAAGATTGGCCAGTGATGCCCACAGCCTACTCAGGCTTTATCTTAAAGCCCGTTGGTTTTTTTGGTGCCAGCCCTGCAATGGATGTGCCGCCCAGCCAGAGCCAGCAGGCCAGTTGTCATTAGGTTGTCATGAGATAGGGCGATCGCCAGTGACTATAGACATCCAAACTACAGGCAGAAGTAAAGATGATGTAGAAACATAAAGAATCCGTCTTTTTACGTAGCCTTTATGGTTTCTACATCTATTCAGTTCGTTTAGCTTGATACTTACTCAATAGTTTTGTCTATACTACAGAACAGTAGAAGATGTTAGGACAGATACCCTGTGTTGCCTCCAGTCATCAATGAAGGAGATTTTTTTCCCTTTAAGTTTTGGTTTAATGATGGTGTCCAAGACGGAATGTACTACCGTAGCGAGCTGTACTATCGCTTACATACCGTCGATGTGGGGCAGCGCGCAGGGCTTTATCTCTACGCCTGCAAACTATCTCAGGAAAATGCAGTCGTAGTAACATCTACGGATAAAGCCTGTAGTCTTTGGCTCAACCTTCGCAGTTCTGGCACCATATCTTGTCCTAACAATTCTCCCTTGCCCCCCTTAGCAGATTTTTTCTCTAGAAAGATTTATCCCCCTCAGCCCTAACTTGGCCTATAGGTTGAAAAGCGGGGTAATCCTAAACTCGGCATGATCTAAGAGGATGTTTTAAAAGTCTGATTGTTAGTAGCAAAACGTTTTAGATCCCCCTTAAATCCCCCTTAAAAAGGGGGACTTTGAGTCCAGTTCCCCCTTTTTAAGGGGGCTAGGGGGATCAACAGCCCATGCACAGTTTGTGCTCATAATTACCATCTCGCTCCCCTATTAGAATTGGCTGCGGCTGGTTTAGCTGTGAAATTGCTTTTGGAGGCGTGTTCAGAGGTCATCCAAAAGAAAATTCATAGTCGGATCGAGCAATGCCAGAATCGCTATAAGATAAGAAGTTGAGAGAAATATTAAGAAGTTTTAAGTAGCTCAACCTCAATAAAAACCAAATTCTAAGACCCTGTGCCGCCCGCTGTGCGGGCGGCACAGGGTCTTAGAAACTTATATTTAATTAAGCCCACCTACTTAAGTTCTAGCTGAAAGAGTTTCTATGGCCTTCATCCATGTGCCCAAACCGTGGCAGTCGCTTGAACAAGATATTACGTCTGAGTCGATATTCTTGAATCGGCGGCGATTCCTTAAAGGTTTGGCTGCAACTGGAATTGTCGGCTCTGCTTTGCCGCTATTGAGCTGTCAAAAAGCGCCAACTGCTGAAGAACTAGCCAATACTGAAAGGTTGCGAGCAGTGACAAACCCTGTGTTCGCCGATGCAGAACGACCTGTAACCAACGAAATTTTGGCGGCAACTTACAATAACTTCTATGAGTACGGTAGCTCTAAAACCATTTGGAAGAATGCCCAATCGTTACAAACGGACGACTGGACCGTTGAAGTGTCAGGGCTAGTCAAAAACCCGACTACCTACAACTTGGACGATTTACAGAAAAAATTTCCGTTAGAGGAGCGAATCTATCGCTTTCGCTGCGTAGAGGCTTGGGCCATGGTCGTTCCTTGGCTAGGCTTTCCGATGAATGCGTTACTAAGGGCTGTGGAACCGACCTCTAGTGCTAAATTTGTGCGATTTACTTCTTATTTTGATCCAAATGTAACCAAAGGCCCCTCCTTTCCCCCCGCTCAGTTTCTTCCCTTTCCCTACACTGAGGGGCTACGAATTGAGGAAATGGCAAACGATTTGGCATTTTTTGCCGTGGGCATTTATGGACATACCCTACCCAATCAACATGGCGCACCCATTCGCATGGTGGTGCCATGGAAATATGGGTTTAAGGGCGCAAAGTCGCTTGTCAAAATTGAATTTTTAGCGACTCAGCCCGCTACTTTCTGGAATACTCGCAGCCCGAACGAATATAAGTTTGAGGCCAATGTGGAACCAGATGTACCGCATATTCGCTGGTCGCAAGAGAAAGAGCGTCTGATTGGCCCAGGAAATCAGTTTGCTTGGGAAGAAGTGCCCACCCAAATTTACAACGGCTATGGGGAGTTTGTTGGAGGGTTGTATACGTGAGGCAGCTTTGTCCTGAAAGTGAGGCATCGGCAACGTCCAATGCCCTGCTTACATGACCCATGTGTCAAAGTCTTGGCTGAATTGCTCTAGTGAAATCAGGTGAATTTGCGGATCTTGGTGGGCGGCGTTGCGTTCAGAGGCGGTGTTGTATCCCCAGTCTGCCAGGAAGAGTTGAACGGTCGCTAAGTCTGGCTGGGTTTTGATGGTTTGTAGAGTTTTAAAGCGGTCTTCTACGAACCAGATGCTAGGGTCAGACCCAGTTTTTTGGCTGAACTGCTGGGATAGATAACGCAGGGTTTGGGCTTTAGGCTGGCGAATCTCTTTACCCATAATCTGTGTATCGGGAATATCTACATTGTGTTGATGTAAAAGTTGGCGAATGAAGCGGGCTTCTTTCGTGCTGATGATGACTGTGTAGAGAGAGCTGTTGACGATACGAGCAAGGCGATCGCTCACACCGGGGTAAAAGCGATGTTGGGCGAGCCAGTGGTCGGGGTCGGTGGCGATCCACTCATCGCGAGTGCCATCTACGGCGGCAGTCAGGTCATCAGGGTTCAATTGTTCGCTAACCACTAGCTGCTTGGCGATCGCCCCCCAATTTTGTAAGATTTGCGCTTCTGGGGTTCCTAATAATAGCGATCGCAGCACTAGAGGCATTTCCCAGCCAGTTTCCACGACGGGGCGGGCGCGATAAAAAGCGGGAGCCAAAGAGTCTGGTGGAGATTGATCGGCCCCTGGCCAAATCTGGCAGTAGGCTCGCCAAGCCGTTTGAAAGTATTCAATCATGCCATCACACAATACTCCATCAAAGTCCAGTGCCAAGATTGTTGGCGTGTTGCTGGGCGCAGCATCTGACTGAGAACTAGGTATGGTGTCTGGCTGCGTATTGTGAATCATGGTTAGCAAAAACTTGTCAGTAACAACCCGATGAGATGGCGGAGTGAGATCGGCTTCAGGCCTCACAGGAAGCCTAGCTGATAGTTAGCTGGCATCGTTCCTGTGTTTGGGCAGTTGTTCCAGATTGTCGGTGAACCTGAGTGGTTCATAATCATAAGGTTATCGGTTGCTCAGGCATTGAGACTGTTTGTGGAGAGATTAGAGATGTGCAGCTACGATTGTTATACCTTTGCCAACTCATTGCACAGCCATTCCACACAGTATTATGGCAACTAACATGATCTCTGTCCGGGATACAAGCCTGGTGCAAATACGCTTAGTTGAGGTACGTGATACAGGACATATCACTGTAAACGATCGACATTTTGCGCTCAAAGCAGGGACGACCGTTGATATCACTTCATCCCTCTGTGAGAGCACCAATATGATGACGTTTGTTGTCAACACAGACTCCATCAAAGATGACCCTTCAAGGCTACTGACCGGGAAGTATGAGTGGTTAGGAAGATTTGAGATTTATATCGATGGGGAGATTGCTGGTTCGTATTCAAAACGAGGTGCATACCTCATAGGCGGAAAGGAAAACGTCATAGCGACAATAGAAGTCAGTGTCACGAGAGACGTAAGCAAGCCTACAGTCATACAACTCGTTAATCAATTTCAAAGAGTGCAGGGTATAACTGATGCAAACAAAGCAGATTTTCCTAAGTCACATCCTCATATTCTTTTCAAGAATGGTATAGCTGTTCACACTTGGAAAAACTATGTAGGCGTTGATCATGTATTCATTACTGATCGTTCTGGGAAGTGTGTTTATGGGGGATATGTTGGATGGATACATTCAAATTACTTGCAAAGTGCTCTTCAAACATTACACCAGGAGTTGGAAGAGTATATTGTCTAAGTTCATGCCAGCCAGCTAAAAAGTCGATGAAGCGGACGGTCGAGAGATCTTGGTGAGATTGCCACAGTTATCTGCTGCCGCTTATCTTGGTCGTTAGGGCAACCCAGCTTAAATCATTCCTAAATTGCTAATTGCTGCTGCTAGAATTGCAACCCGATCTAGAAACCATCTGGCAATAGGGCGATCGCCATCCAAGCGTTGGCGATCGCCATTGTCAACGAATAAACAATTTAATGAGAGTCAATCGGTCTTGCCATACGTCAATAATAGGTATAAAGAAAAAGGCGTAGATAATAACATCTATCATCTATAAAGATAGGCAAATAGCATATGGTTCTCGGGATTGACCAACTCCAGAAATTGCGAGCGTGCTGTCGCGACGAGGCTGCTTTTGCCCAATTACGACAAATTCTGGGGCTAGGGTTAGATGAGAATCTAGCGGAGCAAGCCGCAGCCCACTACCGGGCGATTTTAGATGCCAGTCCCGATTTGATGTTTCGCTCAGATCATCAAGGCAAATATTTAGATTTTCATGGCGAACATTTAATTCACATTGCCCGTGAAGATATCGTAGGCAAGTATCTGCCCGATTTCTTGCCCCCAGACGTGGCTGCACTTTGTCTCCGGGCAATTCAACGCACCTTGGCAACGGGGCAACTTCAGATCTGTGCCTATCAGCTACCGAGTGCAGATGGCCTACGCGACTACGAAGCGCGCATTGCCGTCAGTGGTAAGAACGAGGTGCTGTCTATCGTTCAGGATGTCACAGAACGCAACCGGGTTGAGGTGGCTCTGCGTGATAGTGAAGAGCGGCTCAAAAGTTTTTTTGAGGCCACGTTTGAAGCTGTTATTATTCATGATTTTCAGCAAATTTTGGATGTGAATCCCGCCGCAGAGGATCTGTTGGGGTATACAACAGCCGAATTAATTGGGATGTCGGTACTAGATTTGGTTGCACCTGCATCGCTAGATCTGGTTCGCGAACGGTGGCGATCGCTCGCTAACCCCGACGATCCCTACGACTACGAAGCGGTTGGAGTCCGTAAAGATGGGTCATTGTTTACAGCAGTGGTGTCGGCTAAGGTCATTGCTTACCGAGGGCAGCGGGTTCGAGTTGCTAGCATTCGCGATGTAACTGCTCGTAAGCAAGCAGAGGCACGCTATCGCGCTATGGTAAACGCCATGCCCGATCTCATGTTTCGAATTCGGCGCGATGGTACTTACCTAGACTGCAAAGCTGATAACGATGATGCTCTGCTGCTACCTGCCCAACAGCTAATTGGCAAAAATGTGCGAGATGTTCTACCGCCCGATCTAGCTGACCAACGAATGTATTGGGTCGAACAAACATTAGTCAGCGGTCAACCCCAGCACTTTGAGTACCAGCTATGCTTTAGCGGCCAATCTAAGTTCAGCGAACTGTATCAGCAGTTCAACGCCAGGTCTGGAGTAGTGTCTTCGGATGAATCGATCCGACGTGATTATGAAGCCCGCGTGGTGGTTAGCGGCAGCGATGAAGTGTTGGCGATCGTGCGCGATATTACCGATCGCACCCTTGCGGATGCTGCCCTACGGCTGTCTGAAGAAAAGTTCTCTAAAGCCTTTCGCTCTAGCCCCAACCCCATGAGCATTGCCACACTGCTAGAGGGGCGGATGATCGATGTCAACGATGGATTTTTGGCAGTAATGGGCTATGGCCGCGACGACGTGATCGATCGTTATGTTCGTGACTTCAATATTTGGGTTAATCCCAGCGATCGCGAACAAGCTGTAAAAGCACTCCAGCAACATGGCTCAATTCGCAACGTAGAATATCTATTTCGCACC
The DNA here is from genome assembly GCA_038321765.1 of Elainellales cyanobacterium. Taxonomy (GTDB): domain Bacteria; phylum Cyanobacteriota; class Cyanobacteriia; order Elainellales; family Elainellaceae; genus CASBQJ01. Next base: position 28,981 of record JBBQFG010000004.1, on the reverse strand, counting down.
AAGTCGGGTGAGGTCAGGGTAGGGCTAATCTCGGCAGAAGTGATCACTATTAATGGGGAGCAATGTCTGATCGATGTCATCGTCGATATCACCGAGTTAAAACGGGCAGAGCAGCAAATCCGCGCCGCAGCAGAACGCGATCGCCTACTGGCTGAAATTGCCCTGCGGGTTCGCCAGTCTCTAGAGCTACAGCAGATTCTTAATACCTCCGTTGTAGAAGTACGACGGGTTCTCCAGGCTGACCGGGTTTGTATTGGTCACGATGCCCCTGACGGCTCCACCGTGATTGTGGCAGAGTCTGTAGACCCGCGATGGCAGTCGTCGCTTGGGCTGGTGATTGATGATCCAGCCTTTCTCAGGAAAATTCGCGAGGAGTTCGCTGACGGTCAGGCGAAAGTAATACACGACGTTCGCGACGAAGTGTACTCGCCTAACATGGAGATCCTGTTAAATGATCTGCATGTGAAAGCTTCGCTCGTAGCGCCCCTGATGCTAGAAGATCAGCTCTTTGGATTTTTAGCTACCGACCAATGTGATGCGCCCCGGCGGTGGGAACAGGAAGAAGTCGATTTTCTTACTCAGTTAGGCACGCAGGTTAGCATTGCCATTCAACAAGCCAACCTCTACCAACAGGTGCGCGACCTTAACACTGGACTAGAACAAAAAGTGCAGGAGCGCACGCTGCAACTGCAACAAAAGAATGCCGAATTACAAGACTTAAACGACCTTAAAGATGAGTTCCTCAACGCCTTCTCGCATGATCTTAAGACCCCAGTCATGGGCATCTCGCTAATTGTTAGCAACTTACTGAACCAGCCTGGAGAAATGCTTCCAGTTGCCCGTTCTACTCTAGAGCGAATGTTGCAAAGCATTACCAATCAGCTTCAACTGATCAAGTCGATGCTAGAAGCCCACTCTGCTGAAACCCGAGGCGTGTCGCTGCATTACGAATTGGTGCAATTGAGCCTGTTAACCCAAGTGATTGTAGAAGATTTGGAACCTCTGGTAAACAAAAACACTGCCACCCTGTATAACCACGTTCCACCCGATCTCCCCTTAGTCAATGCTGACCCAGTGCAACTGCGGCGCGTGTTTGAAAACCTAATCACCAATGCCCTGAACCACAATCCTCCTGGTGTAGAAATTACCCTAGATGCCCAGATAGATCAGGAAATGATTCGGTTTACGCTCCACGACAATGGAGTGGGTATGAGCCAAGAAACGTGCGATCGCCTATTTCAACGCTATGCACGAGGCCCCAACTCTCGCCATTCTACAGGCATTGGCTTGGGACTCTATCTCTGTCGCCAAATTATCACTGCCCACGGCGGACAAATCGGGGTTGCTAGTGTCCGGGGGCAGGGTTCCACTTTCTGGCTCACCTTACCCCTTGCCATTCCTCCCAGTCGTCATTCCATCTCTGGGGAGGGATAACCACATGGGTAGTGGTATTGATATAAGGATTTTTTGATGGGCGGGCAAAGCCCGCCCATCAAAAAATCCTTACCAATTTAGGACTATCACCACATGAATATCCATCTATAGCCATAGTCAAGCTTAGGACATGCCAGCGTCATTCCCGCGCAGGCGGGAATGACGCTGGCACCTATCGAGCAGATGGATTCCCGCCTGCGCGGGAATGACAGGGAGGCGTCCTATTGATCATGGCTACCGCTATAAATACGCGGTGTTGCTATCTCAGTAGCAGTACCGCCCGGTTGAATCTGGAGTAGTCTGTTTTTGACCTCGACGCACTGCCCCCAGCAGGGTCGAAATAATCACACATTGCTTAAGCTGAGAATTGCGACTGCCCGTAACCGTGAATCGTCCTAGTTGACCGTTAACTCTGCCAGTATGGTTGAACTGCACTCGATAGACACCGTTGCTCTGTGCCAGCGTTGTTTCGGCAACGTCCAGCCGGATGCCAGCGGCAAGGTTTTCCCAACCTGTCAAATCGGGTGAGGTATCTACAGGGTGAATGGCAACTTGCACGGTACTGTTGACTTCCCGGAGGCTAGTTTGCCACGATGCGCCGAGCTGTTCGGCGCGGCTCTGAGACAGTCGGATGGCTTGAACTACTTTGTCTTGAGACGAGATGAGGCGATGCTGATCAGCAATCCTGAGCCAGCTTGGGGTGGCGATCGCCATCAAAATGCCTATAACCGCAAGAACGATCGTTATTTCCAACAGGGTAAATCCAGTTTGACTGTAGCTAACCTGTTCGTTCCGGTGCTGTTTGTTCCCATGCTGTTTGTCCCGATCTTGCTGATCCCGTTGCTTTAAGTCCTTGAATACGCGTAGTCCAAAATGGCATACGTTAACCTGGCGTAACCCAACCCGAGGCTCTCGGCTTTGCCATTGAAAGCCGCGCGATCGCGTTTGAAACTGCATAGTGCCCCTGAGCGTTGATTACATCTAGAATTCCCGGCGATCGCCAAGCAGTATCGCCAAATTCAACAAATTCTCTCTGCAAGGCTGGTGCTAAATCGCCAATGCCCTGCATAATGTATTGGAGTTGGTGTAAGGCTTTGGGGTAATGTGTGAGGCTTTGGGGTAATGTGTAAGGCTTTGGGGTAATACTATATGGCTGAATTAGTCGAGCGACGGCCTGACGAAACCTTGCCTAAACCTGCAACTGTTTTAGGGTTGCCAATCCATTTAATGCCCGATTACTTGGCTTGGTTAGTGCAGCAACTTCAACATCAGCAAGGCGTTCATGTGGTAACGCTAAATGCTGAAATGGCAATGCAAGCAGAGGCCAATCCTGAGCTAGCCGCCGTAATCCATCGCGCAGAACTCGTCATTCCAGATGGGGCGGGAGTCGTGTTTTATTTGGCATTACGGGGTCAGCGAGTGAATCGCTGTCCCGGCATTGAGCTGGCAGCGGCGCTGCTAACTCAGTCGGTCGCTCCCATCCCAAACGCACCTAAGCCTACCCAGCCCTACTCCGTCTTCTTTTATGGAGGGGCACCGGACGTATGTGAAGCGGCTGCCCAGTCATGGCAGGCGCGTGTGCCGGGAATAGCCATTGTGGGCACACAGGATGGTTATCTGTCACCAGATGCCCAACCTCAGTTTCAGCAAACGTTGAAGACTTTGCAACCTAACATTATTTTGGTAGGCTTAGGCGTGCCCCGACAAGAATTTTGGATCGCCGAAAACCGCCACCTCTGCCCCAATGCCGTTTGGATTGGCGTGGGGGGCAGTTTCGATATTTGGGCTGGCACCAAAACCCGTGCTCCTAGCTGGTTGCGGGATAATCATCTGGAATGGGTCTATCGACTTTATCAAGAGCCGTGGCGCTGGCGACGAATGCTAGCTCTGCCGCAATTTGCTTGGAAGGCTGTGGTTACACGCGTGTTGAATTAATTGAGTGTTGAATTACTATTTGGTTTGTATCAGCCTGGTTGAAAACAGTGTATGACCTCAGTTCGCGATCGCCCCTCTTCTACCCCGTCTGCTAAATCTACCCCAGCCGTCAACGATCTCAACCGAGCCAATGGCTCTACAGGGAGCCAGCCTAAGGCCGAATCTAACGTTGCTGTAAAATTGCAGCAAGTTAATATGGTCTATCCCAACGGCAGTCGAGCGCTGATTGATGTAAACCTGCATGTACAGCGGGGCAGTTTTCTCTTCGTTACGGGACCATCTGGATCGGGCAAGTCTACTCTGCTGAAACTGCTCTATGGTGCAGAGCGACCGACTCAGGGCGATGTCATTGTCAATGACCTCGACCTAGCAACGCTGAAAGGCGATCGCCTCTCTATGTTGCGCCGCCGCATTGGCATCGTTTTTCAAGACTACAAGCTGATTCCCAAACGCACAGTTTCTGAAAATGTAGCGTTTGTGCTGTGGGCGCAAGGGTTTAACCGCAAAGAGATTCACCGGCGCTTACTGCCGACCCTCAGAATGGTGGGCCTTCACGACAAAGCCAATCGCTTTCCAGATGAACTGTCGGGTGGCGAACAGCAGCGCGTTAGCATAGCACGGGCGATCGTCAACACCCCTCCGATTTTGTTAGCCGACGAACCCACAGGCAATCTAGATGCCGATAACTCCTGGCAGGTGATTAAAATTCTCAAAAAGCTTAATGCTGTAGGCATCACAGTCATCGTCACCACCCATGACGATCGCCTCGTGCGGATGTCGAATCACCCAGTTGTGCAGCTCCAAAATGGGCGGCTATTCAAAGTGCCCAGTTGAGTATCTGGGTAGTGGTATTGATGTAAGGATTTTTTGATGGGCGGGCTTTGCCCGCCCATCAAAAAATCCTTAGGATTATGGATTTAATAAGATCGGGAATTTGATTGCTGGTAGGGGCGAACGGCCGTTCGCCCCTACTCAAATCCTTGTTCTCGCCAGGGAACTGGATCAACGGATTGGCCACTTACATATAGCCCCCAGTGCAAATTAGGACCCGTAGCCGAACCCGTGGCTCCGATCGCCCCAATTCGTTGACCTGCCTGGACAAAATCACCCTCTTGCACATCAATGCGGCTGAGGTGAATGAAGATACTACTTACGCCCTGTCCGTGATCCACTCCAATCGTGTTGCCGTGGATAACAAACCCATCGGCCTCTCGGCCAACTAGCACAACCCGTCCGGCTGCTGGAGCTGTGACAGGCGCTCCTGTGCCGCCACCGTAATCAACCCCTTTGTGGTAGTAGTCTGTCGCAAACACGCCATTGTAGTAGCGCCGCACGCCAAATGTGGTCGTTACTCCGCCTGTGGCTGGTCGGGCAAACGGGCCGTTCCAGTATTTTTGAGGCGTTATGAGCTGCTTGAACTGGTTGACTTGAGCCAGTTCGTTCTCACTGGCACCAGAGCCACCCCCTCGCACCGTAATCCGCTGGGTAGAAAAGGAGCGATCGCGCAGTGTCAACGTGGTGGTTTGAGGTGCTCCCATGCCGATCACCCGCAGTTCTTTACGACCGGGTTGGTCGAGGGGGGTAGTCGGTACCAGTGCCCGATAGCGATTTGTGCCAATGGGAAAGGCTGGGTAAGTGACGGAACCAAATGTAACCGCTGGTGTGTCGGTTGTGGCTGCGTCGGCGTGGATGACGACCGAAATTGTATCGCCCAGTTGGGGGGTTAGCGGCGATACCTGAACAACGGTGGCTCGTGCTGGAACCACCAGCACCGAGACGAGGGCGATCGCCCCCAGTACTATGGTGGCTATTCCCCGCTGTTGCCAAACCCATCGGCGCAGCCGAGCCGCGATCGTGATCAGTTGGCTTAGAGTCTGGCGCAGAAAAAGTGTCATGGGTCAGAAATAGAAGTCCAGCATCATTCTAGTCATAAATGCTAGTTATGAATATCATGAACCACGCCGCTCACTCAACTGAACGGTGTAGGTTTCCCCCAGGGCAGAGACGCGATCGCCCTCCACTAACCTGCGTCCGCGCTGAACCTCGATTTGCTGATTCACTCGGACTTCACCCCCCTGAATTAACAGCTTCGCCTCGCCACCAGTTTGTACAACACCTGTCCATTTCAAAAACTGGTCAAGCTTAATCGTGTTGTCTGCTGTTGCCATACCTTTGACATCTTGATATTCAAATATTGCCCTTTCTGATTCTCCTCTATCTATTAGGACTTGCTCAGTTGAATGATGTTGCAGACGCGGAGCTTCTGCAACATCATTCAACTTTCTTGGTTTTTCAGGCGAGGTGCGTAAGTCCTACTTATTCTGCTGCTGGCTCTGTAATTGAGGAGAGCACCTATGGTTCAAATCCAAGACTGCCCTGGTCGCCATCTAGATAGACAGGAATCCCGACGGGCAGGCAGGCGTTGGTGCCGTCGTGCCCAAATGGTAGATCGGAGACGATGGGTAGACCTAGATCAGTCAGGCGATCGCGCAAAACGCCCTCCACCGGAAAACTGGGCACGTTGGCAGGTGCATCGCACTGGCTAAACCGTCCTAGCGCAATGCCATTAACCTTTTGAAAAATGCCACAGGTGCGCCAATAGGTCAGCATTCGATCAATTCGGTAGGGCGCTTCTGACACATCTTCTAGCGCCAAAATAACGCCGTCTAAACTGGGCTGAAACGGGGTGTGCAGTAGATGCGTGGCCACTGTGAGGTTCCCCGGCAACAGAATTCCACTCGTGCGCCCGCCGCCCCACCCGATTCCTTTCAACGGTGGCAGGCTCCCCGCTTGCACCCAGTCAAATAGGCGCTGCACCGACCAGGCTGGTTCTGCCCCTAACGTAGTCAGTACAGGAGCATGGAGGGCAGACACCTGCCGCTGACCCAGACTCCACAGCAAAGCCGTAATATCAGAAAACCCAATCAGCCATTTAGGTTCGATCTCTGACCAATCCCAATCTTCCAGCAGCCGAGTTGCTCCATACCCTCCACGGGCACACACAATGCCGCGACAGTCTGGGTCATTCCAGGCATCGTGGAGCTGCGATCGCCGCTCTTTATCGGTTCCTGCCAAGTATCCCCAGCGCTTATCAAAATTGGGCGGCACTTCTACCCGGTAGCCATGCGATCGCCACACCTCCACCCCTTTTTGAAACGATTCCATTTCCCGCAGGGTGCCGCTGGGCACAATGACGCGGAGCAAGTCACCTGGTTGAAGCGGAGCAGGGGGAAGGCAGGCAAGCATGAAGGGAAATTATAAGGATGGAAAAAACACCAGAAAAAATACCAGGATGAAAGAGGCTTTGGCTTTGCCAAAACCTCTTTCATCAGTCTTCACCCTACTGGCTTTTGCACAAACTGCAAAATTCCTAGAGCGATCGCCCGTGACAGTTTGATGCGGTAGTCGGGATTTGTCAGGTTGAGGGCATCTTGTTTACCCGTAAGAAAGCCCAACTCTAGATGGATAGCCGGGACAGTGGGCGATCGCAAAATGGGGAACGTTGCAGTTTTGATCCCCCGGTCAATCGGCTGAAGGGTTTGTACCAGGTGAAAATGTACCAGTTGAGCCAGCGCGGCACTGTCGGTTGTATTAGGAGTCGTACCGGGGGTTGTACCGGAATAGTAGTAGGTTTCCAATCCGTTAGTTTCAGGTGTGGGTGGGCTAGTGGCGTTTAGGTGCAGGCTGACCAGAGCGCTAGCATTTGCAGATTGGGCGATCGCTAGTCGCTCGGCTACCGACAGGGCGCGATCGTCTGTGCGGGTCAAAACAACCTGCACGTTAAATGTTTTGAGCACGGTAGCCGTATCGAGGGCGATCGCCAGCACCAGGTCTTTTTCTGCCACGCTACCAATACGGCCTGCCCCCAAATCAGAACCCCCATGCCCTGGATCTAAAACAACGGTGGGCAGTGAGAAATTGATGGGTGAGGTCACTTGTCCGCCTATTTGGGCAGACGAACTGCCCGATGTCGGCTCTAACCCAGTGCTTAATGAATTGCTCAATGCAGAGGCTGACAAACCATCTGACACGCTAGCGGGTGCTGTGCTGAACGAACTGGCCGGGGCGGCGGTAGACGAGCTAGGGTCTACGATGTAGGGCGAACTGATGGCAGGCGATCGCCCCGACTGCACCAGGGCTTGATAGACCATTGCCGTCACCTCAGCGCGGCTGGCTTCGCGAGTGGGCTGTAGCCGCGACACTTGAGGATAGTTGACCACCAGCCGATTGGCGGTGGCGCTGGCCACGACGGGTTGGGCAAAGGTGGGCACGCTATCTTTATCGGTGTAGCGATTCAGCAAAGCCAAATTTCCGGCGGGCAGTTCTAGCCCGTTGACCAGCGACAGCAACACCTCAATCCGGGTAATATTTTGGTCAGGCCGAAAGGTGCCATCGCCACTGCCCGACAACAGCCTGCCCTGGTACACTCGCTGCACGGCGGTGGCGGCCCAGTGGTTGGGTGGCACATCGCTAAAGCTGGTACCCGCTCGCTTTGGCAAGGGATTAAACGTATTGACCAACAGTGCTGCATACTGAGCGCGGCTCATGCTGATGTCAGGGCGAAAGCTGCCATCTTCAAACCCGCTGACCAGGCTTTGGCTGGCTAATCCTCGAATGAAGTCAGATGCCCAATGCCCTGAGATATCGGCAAAGGCAACGGCGGCGGCATCGGGTGTAACGATATACGGTGAGGCGATCGCCCGCGCTTGCCCAGTGACGACGAGCGCCTGATAGATCATGGCGGCTACTTCGGCGCGGCTGGTATCAACCATTGGCTCTAGCAAATCCACTTGGGGATGGTTGACCACCAGCCGCTTTTGGGTTGCCGTTGCGACGGCCATTGTGGCGTAGGTGGGAACTTGAGCGCGATCGCGGTATAAACCCAGTGCGCCAGAGTTGCCCCCCACCAACCCTAATCCATTCACCAAAGAAACTAAAGTCTGTACGCGGGTTAGGTTCAAGTCAGGGCGAAACGTCCCGTCGGGGAAGCCTGCCAAAAACCCCATCGCTTCAGCTTTGGCGATCGCCCCACTCGCCCAAAAGTCGGGAGCCACATCCACAAAGCTGCTGCTCTGGCGCTGCAAGGGCAAATTAAATGCCCGGGCAATCACCGCTGCATACTGAGCGCGAGTAATAGTCAAATCGGGTCTAAAGGTGCGATCGGGGAAGCCGGAGATCATGCCGCGTTTGACCAGATCTGCAATGAAACTCTCAGCCCAATGTCCCACCAAATCCGTTAACTCCGTTTGTCCAGCTACCGGGGGCTGAGTCGGCGCTGGCGCGGGTGGAACTGGAGTGGGCGTAGGCTTCGGTGCTGGCTTTTGCACGACCGTACGAATTTGCTCTACTACCGCACTAGCTGCTAACTCTACCCCTTTGCCGCCAGTCGTAACACCTACATTGATCCGAGTGGGATTTAACTGATTGCCTACCGATACCACCACAGCCGCGCTGGTGTTTCGCACATCTGAGCCACCACTGGTTTGAAAAACATTGCCGCCCGGGTCTTGAGATTTGCCCAGATCAGGCACAGCATTTCCTAGCACGGCCAATCCGTCTTCTGCACTACGCTCAATCCAGTTGCTGCGAAGTACAGGACGAGCCGTGCCAGACACCACAACCCCGGCTCGATTATTCACCAGTTGATTTTCGATCAGCAAGGGGGCGGCATTATCGCTAATGGCAATACCGTACCCAGTTTGCTGAAAGACATTGCGACGAATTTCGCCCTTGGCGTTGCGCGCCATCGAGATGCCACTGGCCGCGTTTTGCTGAAATGTGCTATCGACAATTTCTGGAATGGCGGTTCCGGTAGCAAATACCCCTTCACGGCCACAGTTAATAAAGGTGCATTGGGCGATCGCCGGAGCTGCAGATTCAATCCAAACACCAGTGCCGCGCGGTGCCGCATTCGTAACCGTCACCCCCCGCAGTTCGGCATCTGTCTCTAGCCGCAGCGCCACCACTTGACGGGCAAAAGTGGGACTTAAGTAATCGCCACTGCCGCTGATTACGATTCCCTTACCGCGACTGGCTGGATCGCCGACTACTAAAACCCCTGCCGCCACCACCAGCGGAAAGACCTCGCCGTTAGCAGCACTATAGGTACCTGGAGCTAATTGAACAGTTACTCCCGCTGTCGCTCGTCGCAGCGCCCGCGTTAGAGTTTGGTACGGATCAGCCTGACTGCCAGTAGCATCATCTCGACCGACAGAGGGGTTGACGTAGAGAGTGTTAGACGCTGAAGTGTTCACCCTGGTGCTCTGCAAATATGATTAAACCAATGTTAGCGCTGCTTTTCGCTTAAAATTTACCTGTTGTACTAAAGATCAGGGTTGCCATTTCTGCAAACCAATTTCTAAATGCTGGCATGGTGATTTTTGTACTCACATTTAACTTTTTGCTAGCCGTCCTCTGCTTGGCTGTGGCGTGGCAGATTTGGAAACTGCGGCGATCGCTAGCTCATGCGGCAGATGTGCTGACTGCGGCGGAGCAAAAGACGCGCCGGGTTTTGCAAAAAGCGCCCAACTCGATCCGTCGAGGGCAGTCAGGTATCTATGAACTGCGGCAACAGATGCAGCAGTTGGAACCCCAATTGCAACAGTTGCAGCAGGTGGCAGGGCTGTTACAGTTGGGACAATTGCTCTGGCGACAGAGGCCAAGTCAGCAGCGATCGCCCAAACGCAGCCAAGCAAAGCGACGATAACATCTGCCCACACATTAGCCTCATTGCGGTAGAGAATAGAGATACGGTAGGTAAGCGAGATATCCTCTCCACCTATGGGGCGTGCCTCGTTTGACTAGCTCTATAGATGTTATGAATAGGGGCGATCGCTGGGTATGCTGTTCATAATTCGGTGTTCATGATTTGGCGCTAAGTGCTTAGAGCAATAATTGCTCAGATTGTTGCAAAACCCTAAATAGTGGCACAGGCTTGATTGAGGGGGTTGCACAAATGAATGGCTAAGACTGGTTGTAAAAGGACATTTAGGACTGAATCATGTCAGACAATCGTTCGGGATCGGCTAAGTCATTTTTGGCAGGAATTGTCATTGGAGCCACCGTAGGAGCGGTGACGGGGTTATTAATAGCGCCCCGCGCCGGACGTGAAACCCGCCATCTACTGAAGAAGTCGGCAGATGCACTGCCTGAGTTGGCGGAGGACTTATCAAGCAGCGTCCAAATTCAGGCCGATCGCCTCTCAGGTACTGCCCTACGCAATTGGGATGGCACTTTGGCACGGTTGCGAGATGCGATCGCCATTGGCATAGAAGCGACCCAGCGCGATCGTCAACCCGCTGTCCCGATTGAGAGCCGCTTACCGACCGAAAGCCGCTCTGCCCCACCCGATTCTAAATTGACGTAGTGCCCGTGGTTGATCCTTTATTCTGGCTAGGTCTATCTGTTTTGCTGGTCGCCGTCTCGTTAACGGCGGTTTTGGTTGCCCTGTTGCCTACCCTGCAAGAGCTGGCGCGTGCGGCTCGCAGTGCCGAAAAGCTGTTCGATACTCTTAGCCGTGAGCTGCCGCCTACGTTAGAGTCAATCCGCCTTACGGGGTTGGAGCTAACTGATTTAACTGAAGATGTAGGTCAAGGTGTCGAAAGCGCTGGGCGAGTCGTTAAGCAGGTCGATCAGAGTCTCGCAGGCGTGCGGCAGCAAGCGAAAAAGGTGCAAAAAACCACTCGCAGTGTCCTGGTAGGTCTGAGCGCGGCATGGCAGAGTTTTACCCAGACTGCTTCGCCGCAACGGACGAGCGATCGCGTCTCGACCCGCTCAATTTCTAACGCATTTGAGCCTCCTTATTATGCAAATCACGATTATTTAAATCACGCTGATGACCTTAATCGTGATGCTGAAGATTACCCTGCTGAATCTGACGAAACTGAGGCGTTGAAAGCCCTCCAACCCCAGTCTCGCTACAGAGAAGCTGACGATTATGCAGACACCAAATAAACAATACCTGATGTGCAACTTTCAATCCGCCCTCATCCCCCAACCCCTTCTCCCAAGCGGGGAGAAGGGGAGCAAGAGTGGATCAAAGTCCCTCTCCGCCCTGGGAGAGGGCTTAAAGCCTTCGGCATACATGAAAAGGGTGAGGGGGTTCAGGAAAGTTGCACATCGCGTAACAATTACCTCTTTCTTCAAAGCCGTTACAGGCCGCTACGAACAAAAAAGGGCATTGCTTAATCTGGGTATGATTTTTTGTTTACGGGGCTTTGAGTAGCCCAGCAGCTTGCAACTGAAGGCATCAGGGATGTTTGCATGGATTCCATGAGTTCTACCCTTTTTGCCAGAATCACCTTAGAATCTTAGAATAAGGTAAAGAAGTGTTAACAACATCGACGTTTCCTTAAGGATTATTACCCGCTATAGTCATCATAAGGTTGTTGGTTTCTGCCCATGCTCCGGTCACTCTTTAACAGACTATTTGGCTGCTTGACTGTGCTTTCTTTAGTCGTACTGACTTGGGCGATCGCCCCATCGGCTCAGGCATACGACAACCCCGACTTACTGCCCAGCGCACCTACCAACATTATCGACTTAGCCGACTCACTCACCGCAACGCAGCAAGAAGCCCTCGATCAGCATCTCAATGCCTTTGAATCTGAAACAGGCTGGAAATTGCGCGTTCTGACCCAGTTTGATCGCACCCCCGGCCGTGCTGTTAAAGAGTTTTGGGGGCTGGACGATAGAAGCGTTTTGCTGGTTGCCGACCCACGGGGCGGCAACCTACTTAACTTCAGCGTGGGCGATGCCTTTTATGAGCTGCTACCGCGCACGTTTTGGATCGAGCTGCAAACCCGCTATGGCAACCAGTTCTTTGTTCGAGAGAACGGAGAAGGAAGCTCTATTATTGAGGCGCTGGGTTCGGTTGAAACCTGTTTGCGTCGAGGAGGATGTAATGTAGTTCCTGGCTTGCCGCGCGAGCAATGGATTCTTACGTTGATTACGTCTGTAATTGGTGGCATTGTATGCGGCTTCGCTGCTCAACCTCGAAAGGCTGGACAGCTCGTCGCTTGGCAATGGGCACTCGTCTTTTCGCCGCTTTGGGGTATTTTATTCATTGCCTTCGGCATTGCGCCAGTGATTACCCGCACGGCTGAGTGGTTACCCCTACTACGCAACATAGCTGGGTTTGCTATGGGTGCTCTGGTAGCTTACCTTTCCCCAATGTTTACTGCATCTTCTGCGTCTGAAACTTAGGACAGTTCTGAAGTGGATTGCATATAATGCATTGCGATCGGCTGCTCTGGAATGGGATGAGGAAAAGCAACTTCCTCGTCCCATTTTTGTTGGCATTGCTGAATCCAGGTAAGTAGCTCAACTTATGGCGGTAGCCATGATCAATAGGACGCCTCCCTGTCATTCCCGCGCAGGCGGGAATCCATCTGCTCGATAGGTGCGGGGGTGGATTCCCGCGCAGGCGGGAATGACGCTGGCATGTCCTAAGCTTTATGACTATGGCCATAAATAAAAACAAGATTCTAAAAGTCTGCCCCGCCCGCGCAGCGGGCGGCGCAGACTCTTAGGGTTTTATGCTTAATTATGCCCGCCTACTTATGAATCTTGGTGTGGGTGTTGTGCTGAGTGCGAACCTACACCAAAACTCATTAGACCTCTTGCGTGAATGCTTTTTTGAGGGCGTGAATCGTTTTCCAGTGAAGCTAGGAGCGGTGGCAGCAAACATATTGCCAGAGCAGTGCAGTCATTGTCTGAGAAATGCATCCCTGAAATGTGTCAATATTTAAGGTCAGTGTCACGGTTCAATGGCATCGCTAGAAAAGCTGGTTGATCCTTTGATGAGCCATTCAAGATTTCTACTGGGGAACAAGGCTGGGGTAGGGTATGGAGTGGCACATAACGGACGCTCAAAGTCTCAGAATCATTGATCGTGAAATCGGAGAGCACGCCTTCTCTCCAGCAGAGTATGAAATAGTGCGGCGTGTGATTTATGCCACCGCAGATTTTGAGTACAAATCTTTAGTTCGATTTTCTGAACAAGCCCTGCAAGCCGGAGCCGCTGCCTTGGCGGCTCGCAGCACCATTATCGTAGATGTGCCAATGGTGCAGGTTGGCATTACCCCTGTAATTCAGAGTACGTTTTCTAACCCCGTCTATTGCAGTATGGACGCGCTAACCCGGCCTCAGCGCGAAAAAACACGCGCGTCTTGGGGAATTGAAACATTGGCACGGCGGTACCCAGAAGGTATTTTTGTAGTTGGGCAGGCGCAAACAGCCCTGACTAGCTTGGTAGATTTAATTGAGGCAGAAGAAATTAAGCCTGCGTTAATTATTGGCACTCCGGCGGGGTTTGTCGGGGTTGATGTGGCAATTGAACGCTTGAAAGATTCGTTGGTGCCCCATATTCGCATTGAAGGACGTAAGGGAAATGCCGTAGTGGCGGCTGCGATTGTGACAGGACTGGTGGATTTGGCTTGGCAAGCCTACGGTAAAGAAAATGATGACATGGGGTAGCGCCTTGCCCAAAAAAACAGGCTCAATGCTGACCCGCGATGGGGTGCGGCTGGATGCGGATTTATATTACCCTAACGCCCCTGGAGACTTCCCGGTGCTGTTGGTGCGCCAGCCCTATGGCAGGGCGATCGCCTCCACGGTGGTTTACGCTCACCCCAGTTGGTATGCGGCTCACGGCTACATTGTGGTGGTTCAAGACGTGCGGGGACGGGGCACGTCTGAAGGCGAGTTTGACCTATTCGCCCATGAAATCAACGACGGCTATGATAGCGTCGCCTGGGCGGCACAGTTGCCCCGCAGTTCAGGACAGGTGGGGATGTATGGCTTCTCTTATCAGGGGATGACGCAGCTCTACGCGGCTGCCGCTCAGCCGCCCGCGCTCAAAACCATTTGCCCCAGCATGGTGGCCTATGACCTCTATGCCGACTGGGCCTACGAGGGCGGGGCATTTTGTTACCAGCTCAACCTGGGTTGGGCAGCGCAACTTGCCGCCGAAACTGCCCGCCGCCAAGGAGATTTAGATGCCTATCGAGCGTTGTACAGCGCGGCTCGTACTCCAAGTTCGCTAGACCCCGTTTGCCCTCGCTCTGATTTGCTAGAACGCCTCGCGCCCGATTCCTTTTACCACGACTGGCTGGCTCAGTCTGACCCCAGCGCTGACTACTGGCAGCGATCGCCCCACATCCATCTGTGCAATGTAGACCTGCCCATGCTCCACATTGGCGGCTGGTTTGACACGTTTCTGCGCGGTACCCTCAAGCTGCATCATGCCCTGTCAGATCGCAGTCAGTTTCCTCAGCATCTGTGGGTGGGGCCTTGGGCGCACCTCCCCTGGGGACGCTGGGCTGGTGCGGTAGATTTTGGAGCTGCCGCCAATTCTCCGATTGACGTGCTTCAAATTCGCTGGTTTGACCATTTTCTCAAGGGCATCGATATCGGATTGCTCAGCGATCCACCCGTTTGTCTATTTGAAATGGGCAGCGATCGCTGGCGTAAATTCGATCATTTTCCTGCAAATCTCCAGCAGTCTTTTACACTCGGCAGCACTGGATTAGCCGCCATGAGCGACCAAGATGGTACTTTGCAGCTCAGTCTTAACCCGCTCCAAACCGCATTCCAGCCAGAAAACCGTAGCGACCAACCCCCCAACCCCGACATCCTCGTGCATGATCCCTGGCGACCCGTACCCGCCCAAGGTGGACATGCAACTGCTCCCGCTGGTGCCTTCAACCGCGCCGCTCTCGACTGCCGCACGGATATTCTCACCTACACCACCGCACCTCTACCTACCGATCTACATTTGGCTGGAGCGATCGCCGTCGAACTCTATTGCACTGCCAGCACCCCCAGCTTTGATCTCTGCGCCATCTTGTCCACTGTCAAGCCAGACGGCAGTGTGTTTAATTTTTCACAGGGATATTTGCGAGTCGATGCTGATCTGCCTTCCAGTTCGGATGCAGCTATAGGAGCAACTAGAGCGGTAGAATCTGAAGCAGCCGAAATCTCACGACCGATCCCCATGAAACCGTGGGCGATCGCCCTCCAGCCTACCTGTATCTTTATCCCCCAAGGGCACGCTCTTCGCCTTAGCCTTAGCGCTTCCTGTTTCCCCGCCTTTCCCGTCAATCCCGGTACCGGAACCTCGCCCTATGAAAGCTGTTTGTTAGAGGCTCAAGTGATTACGCTATCAGTGTTTACAGGCGATGCAAATCCATCACGAATAGTGCTGGCGATCGCAGAATAGATGTCTAGTGTGCATCGTTTCCCGGCAAAGCTGGGAAATGATACACATCCTTCAAGAGATGTTCATCCCTCATCCCTCATCCTTCCTCTTTCCCATGCTGCTCCACATCACACCCGCTGCTCAATGGCAACAAGCTCAACAAGACGGTGCATATCGAGCTGAGAGCCTTGCCACTGAAGGGTTTATTCACTGCTCTACGATCGCCCAAATCGACTGGGTGGTTGATAAGTTCTACAAGGGGCAAACCAACTTGCGGCTGCTCTATATCGATCCCGACAAGGTAGAGCCAGAAATTCGCTACGAAGAAGTGGTGGGTGTTCCCGTTGAGAATCACTTTCCGCACATTTATGGGGCATTGAATCTAGATGCAGTTGTGCGCGTGGTGGAATTTGAACCGGGCGATCGCGTTCAGATGGAACCCTTGAATAGTTGAAACGCGCCTTAGAATAAGACCATGCAAACGGTCGCGATCGCCATTCCTCAGGACAAAATCGCCGATTTTTGCCAACGTTGGCACGTCGCTGAGTTGGCGCTATTTGGCTCGGTGCTGCGTGACGATTTTCGCCCTGACAGCGATGTGGATATATTGATTACCTTTGCTCCAGAACACTCATCTGGCTTGCTCGGCTTTGTCCGGATGAAGTACGAATTGGAAGACATCTTCGGGCGAGATGTTGATCTCCTGACAAAAAAATCGATTGAAGATAGTCACAATTGGATTCGCCGCCAGAACATTTTAGGAACGGCACAGGTTATTTTTCCAATGTATCGAGATGAAGCATCCCTCTTAGACATCGTTAAAGCTGCACGGAATATTTTGGGGTTTGCTCAGGGAATGGGAAAAAACGATTTGAGTGCAGACATACAGACTCAGTCGGCAATTCTGTATCAAATTATTGTTGTTGGCGAGGCAACAAAACGGTTGTCGTCTGATTTTCGGAGCCAACACCCGGAAGTTCTTTGGAAAGATATTGCTGGAATGCGTGATGTTGTGGTTCATCAGTACGATCGAATTGATATAGAAATTCTGTGGCGTGTAATTCAGCAAGACATGCCTGAATTGCTAAGCTCACTTGAAGCGATGCTGCTTGAAGAGTAAGGATTGACAGTTGCTTTAACAAATTTGCCGCCTGTCTGAACACTGAGCCGCGATAAACTGTTGAAGTTGACGGTAACTGTGGATAGTGGGCGATCGCAACTATGGCGACTTTTTTGTTGGAAGTGGGGACGGAAGAGTTGCCTGCTGGTTTCGTAGCGAGTGCAATTGAGCAGTGGCGATCGCGCATTCCTGCCAGCCTAGCCGAGCAGTTTCTAACGCCTACTGCGATCTCCGTCTACGGCACGCCCCGCCGTTTGGCCGTGGTAATTGAGGGCTTGCCCGATCGCCAGCTCGATCGCGTTGAAGAGGCCAAAGGGCCATCGGTACAGGCCGCGTTTAAAGATGGACAGCCAACAAAAGCGGCGGAAGGGTTTGCGCGATCGCGTGGGGTTTCGATTGACAAGTTTGAAATTCGCAAGACCGATAAGGGCGAGTTTATATTTGTCAAACAAACCCTGCCCGGTCGTCCTACCCCAGAGATTCTTATAGAACTGGTGCCAGAGTGGATTTTTGGCCTAGAGGGTAAGCGCTTTATGCGCTGGGGTGATGGAGACCAGCGGTTCTCGCGCCCGGTGCGCTGGCTGGTAACCCTGTGGGATCAGAAGGTGCTGCCGCTGACGCTGGTGAATGGGGCAGAAATTTGCGTGAGCGATCGCCTCTCTCAAGGCCACCGTATTTTGCACCCCGACCCGGTCAGCATCCCTAACGCCGCTGCCTATGTAGCTACCCTGGGGCAAGCCTATGTGGAGGTCGATCCGGCACAGCGCCGCCAAACTATCTTGACCCAAGCGCGTCAGGTCGCCCATGAGGTAGGTGGCATTGCGTCCATTGATCCCGGCTTGCTCGAAGAAGTCGTGAACTTGGTGGAATATCCCACAGCGGTAGTAGGCAAGTTTGATCCAGATTTTCTGACCGTGCCTGCTGAAGTGCTGGTGATGGAAATGGAAAGCCACCAGCGCTATTTCCCAGTGTTTAAAGCAGAGATTTCCAAAAGTTCCACAGCAGAAAGCTCTACAGCAGAAAGCTCCACAGCGGAAAACTCCACGGAGCTGCTGCCCTATTTCATCACCATTTCTAACGGTGACCCGGCCAAGTCGCCAATTATTGCCGAGGGAAATGGGCGGGTAATTCGGGCGCGGCTGTCGGACGGGCGCTATTTCTTTGACCTCGACCGTAAACACACCCTTGAAAGTTATCTGCCCCGATTAGAAACCGTCACGTTTCAAGAAGACCTGGGATCGGTACGGCAGAAAATAGAGCGGGTGGTTCAAATCGCCGGACACGTTGCCGATCAGCTCCAGGTGAGTGCTGCCGATCGCACCCAGATTCTAAGAGCCGCGCTGCTGTGCAAGGCCGATTTGGTGACGCAGATGGTGGGCGAGTTCCCCGAACTACAGGGCGTGATGGGCGAAAAGTATGCCCGCAGCAGTGGTGAACCCGAAGCGGTGGCGATCGCCATTATGGAACACTACTTACCCAAAGGTGCAGGCGATCGCTTGCCTCAAACCCTGGCGGGTCAGGTGGTTGGCATTGCCGATCGGCTCGATACCCTGGTGGGTATTTTTAGCGTTGGCATGGTGCCCACTGGGTCGTCCGATCCATTTGCGCTGCGTCGAGCCGCCAATGCTATTATCAACATCGCTTGGGCTGCTGATCTGCCGCTGAATTTAGAACTATTGGTGGAAGAGGTAATTGCCGACTACAGCACAGGTATGATCAAAGACCCAGCGGCGCTGCGCGATCAACTGCGCGACTTTTTCCTTCAGCGCATTCGCACTCTGCTTCAGGACGAGCGCCAGATTGACTACGATTTGGTCAACGCTGCCCTGGGTGAAAACGACCCAGAGTATACCGAACGAGCGCTTCGAGCTGTACTGGATGTGCGCGATCGCGCCCTTTTTCTGCAAGCCATTCGCACCAACAAAACCCTGGACGCGATCTACGACACAGTCAATCGCTCAACCCGCCTTGCCAAGCAGGGAGATTTAGAGACCTCTCTCCTCGATCCAACGGCGCTAGTTGATCCCAGCTTGTTTGAAAAATCCTCGGAACGTGCCTTTTACGATGCCCTCGTCAAACTGGTGCCCCAAACCCAGCAGGCTCAGGCCGAGCGGAACTACCAAACTCTGCTGGATGCCCTCACCCAGGTGGTTCCAGTCGTCAGTCAGTTTTTTGATGGAGCCGATAGTGTCATGATCATGGCTGAGGATGTCGCCGTGCGCCGCAATCGTCTGAATCTGCTGGGGCTACTGCGAAACCATGCGCGAGTGCTGGCAGATTTTGGGGCGATCGTGAAGGGTTAGGCTTAGTGCGATCGCGCGTCAATTTGGTATCACAAGCGCTTCAATAAATCATCTGAATAGTCGTATAGTTGATTTTGATTAATCTATACCTCAGTAATTTTCGCAGTAAAATTCAAAGCTTCCAGGACACGATGAGTGCGGTTAGGTTTTGAGTGCGATCGCCAGTTTTGATCGCCCATTTAAACCCTGATTTTGATCCATGCGGCGTGGATCTTGATCTGTGATTCATTAATTTGTAGGTAGTCCTAAATTGGTAAGGATTGTTTGATGGGCGGGCGAAGCCCGCCCATCAAACAATCCTTACATCAATACCACTACCAATTTGTAAAAGGT
The DNA here is from genome assembly GCA_038321765.1 of Elainellales cyanobacterium. Taxonomy (GTDB): domain Bacteria; phylum Cyanobacteriota; class Cyanobacteriia; order Elainellales; family Elainellaceae; genus CASBQJ01. The sequence continues at coordinate 9,657 of JBBQFG010000004.1, read as the reverse complement.
TCATTGATTTGTGAAAGGTTGTGAGGCGTATGCGTCGATTCTGGTGGTATCTGCTGGTTGTTCCTATTAGTGCCGTGGGGGTTATGGCAGGAGCAGTCTTGGTGCAGTCTCACGCCGCACTGACACCTGTTTTAGAAACACCCTATTCCGAGCTGTCGCCTGGTGTACCTAAGGCGAAGTCCTTAACAGAGCTATATCAGGTGCGCGATCGCCTGCGTGCCGAATTAGACCAGCAGCCGCCCGCCCTGATCTCGGCCACGACAGGTGCCGCTTCCGTTCCCCTGGCGCTTTTACAGAATCTACAGGCGACGGAGATTCGCATTCAGGTTGAAGAAACGGCTCAAGAGAACTGGAAAAAGGCGATCCGTTTGGGCAGCGAAGCGACAGCGGAGAATGCATCAAAAAAGGACTCGGAAGCCAGTAGCCAAAAACGTTACTCGCTTTGGAAAGATGCTGTAGGGTCGTTGAAGGCCATCGATAAAGATTCATTTTTAGCCAAGCAAGCGGCGCAGAAACTCAAAGAATATGAACCCAAATTAGGCATCGCTGCCTATCGCTACGACACGGCTCGCTCTGGCTTCCTCAAGAAAATTGCAGATGAATCAGGGATGGGATCGCGGGTTCACGTTACGGTGTGTACGCTAGAGCGTGAATGTCGCCGCTATCAGGGCAGCGAACCCCCTGCTAGCCCTGCCAGTTTGATTAAGGTGCCGATCGCGATCGCCACCATGCAAAAGCTCGCCTCGCAAAAAATTGATCCCAAAACGCCAATTATGGTGAGCCGGGGCAACTATACCGAAGATGCAGCCAAAATTTGGGTAGGGCAAGAGTACCCCATCAGCAAAGTGCTGCTGCAAATGATTAGCTACAGCAGCAACATCGCCACCAATCAACTGATTGACTATGTTGGATGGGACTACATCAGTCAGGTTTTGCAAGAGCGGGGGTATCGCGTTACTAAGGTGAGAACCAAACTTGTAGGGGAGCGCACCTATCCGTCTGGCCTTGGCAACCCACCCAATTTTATTAACACCGACGAACTCACCGACATGATGGTAGGGATCTACAACAACGAGCATCCTGGTGATGAGCTGATTTTGGAAGGATTGGTGAATCAATACGACTGGGCACTAGGATACGAAGCAACCAAACGCCCCGCCGTGTGGATTGGCGAAAAGACGGGTCAAAACTCCAAAGTGCTGGGTAGCACTACAGGGGTCAACATTAAGGGCGATCGCTACGTGATTACTGTGGCGATCGACAACACAGGCAGCGAACCTGCCGTCCGCAAAGTGATTCGGGGCATTGTGCAGCACCTAATTGCTAAAGGTGGATTTGAGTAAGGGATCGGAGATCCCGTCTTGAACAAAGTGAGTCAGAATCGAAAAATGAAGAAGGAAAGGCTTATAGTGGTAGCCATGATCACATGATCAATAGGACGCCTCCCTGTCATTCCCGCGCAGGCGGGAATCCATGTGCTCGATAGGTGCCAGCGTCATTCCCGCCTGCGCGGGAATGACGCTGGCATGTCCTAAACTTTATGACTATGGCTATAACAAGAACAACTAAACCGCCTCCAGCTTGAAATCTGAAGCTTCAGCAAGAAACTACAGGTTTGAGCGCGACCCAGGTTTAGGTGAGTTCTTAATCCTTTCCTTAAGCGTTTATTTCTCCTTTGTTCGGCTCCTAGCATGACTGGTTCTCCTCAGCTTCTCAACGTCCAGGTTCGAGGCGATGGCTATCCCATTCTTTGCCTCCATGGCCATCCGGGATCAGCCAATAGCATGTCGGTTTTTACCCATCACCTGTCGCAGCGGTTTCGCACGCTTGCTCCCGATTTGCGGGGGTATGGCAACAGCAAAGCGCCGCAGAACTTTGTCATGGGCGATCACCTGACTGACCTGGAAGCGCTGCTAGATCGGTTTGATATATCACGCTGTTTGGTACTGGGCTGGTCACTGGGTGGAATTTTGGCCACCGAACTAGCGCTACGACTGCCCGAACGCGTCAGCGGCCTGATTTTAGTAGGGACGGCAGCACGGCCACGGGGTAGCCATCCCCCCATTAGCTGGCAAGACAACGTATTGACCGGAATGGCCGCCCTGGTCAACTGGGTGCAGCCCGGTTGGAAGCCAAATATTGAACTGTTTGGCAAGCGATCGCTGTTTCGTCACTTAATCCAGCAGCACACGGCCGAGGCCTACCGGTACATTGGCAATGCAGCCGTTCCGGCTTACTTCAAGACATCTGCCGCTGCCGAACGAGCCTTGAACCAAGCCTTGAGAGCAGGGTACAATCGTCTGCCGGACTTGCCACAAATTCAAGTGCCCTGCATCATGCTCGCGGGAGAATGCGATCGCCACATCACTGCTGCCTCCAGTCAAGAGACAGCCCAAGCGCTGCCCCATTGTGAATGGCGCTGCTATCCCAACACTGCCCATCTTTTTCCCTGGGAAATTCCCCAACAGGTCTTAAACGACATCGACCGCTGGGTTGTTGCCCATCCAGAAGCCGTGAACCTGCCAGGGGTGGAGCTGTAGACGGGTTTCCGCCCTGCAAAACCACTCTCCGCAAACGCCTCTGTTAGGTGTGAGAGTGGCTCAAACTGTTCTCTTTTAAACTGTTCCTTGTCTCTGGTACGGTGAGCGAAGCCCGCTGTGCCAAGAGTGGGCAATGGTTTCAGATGGTTTCAAATTTAGGACATGATCCCACCATTCACCGAATTCACCGTTTAGGTAAAGACTGCCGTTTTCCTCACAGCAGGTTCCTTTTCGTCATAAATTGTGAGCTGTTCCGGCTTGCACCGCTTCACAACTGCTTCAATGTCTAATGCGCCTTCTTGGGTCAAATCTTCGATGTACCCCGCTTGTGCGAGACTCGCCTCACCCGAACTAGCAAATGGCCCAAAATAATAGGTACAGTGCGGATTTTCCGTCACTACCTCTACCCACCACGCAACGCCGAGAGTTTGGAGAATGTTTGTCCAGGTTTCTTTCATATGCTTCTATTACTTCTAGTCATCTACCAGCTAGCCATCTACCAGGAAATCACAAGCACACTAAATAAATTGTGTACTGACGGTCTTAAATTAACATCTTCTTTAGGAAATATTTAGCAGAGAATCCTGAAGCTAATCTGGCTGTAGAACGGCTATATAGTGATCCCCTAACATTTTTTGTAAAAGAAAAGCGCCATAGCCATTTCATAAAGATTAAAGGTTTGGCTGAATCCACAATTCTAAATCAGCCATTTAGGTTGCTAACCTCGTGTCAGTTCACGAATGCATTCATTATTTCATCCACACATTTATTGACTTAGGATTACAAATTAATTAGCCTTCAGATGTGGGATTTCGTTGACCCTCTAGAGTATTAGAATTCTGGTATAGCCATAGACGGATTGGTTAGGACGGGGTGCAGGGGTGGAACCCCTGGCTGGGGGCAAAGCCCCCACACCCCCTTTGATCCCAGTGTCCTAACCTTTGTGGCGACAGCTATAGTCCTAAATTGGTAAGGATTGTTTGATGGGCGGGCTAAGCCCGCCCATCAAACAATCCTTACATCAATACCACTACTAAATTCTCTGGCAAATTAGGGGAATGAGCTGTGCAGATTCGTGGAGATGACCTGAGGGGTAAAGAGATCGCTGACTTTTTGCGCGAACATCTCACAGATATGAAGGAGATTACACCGCCTGAAAGTGTTCATGCTCTTGATTTAGAGGCATTGCGATCGCCCGATATCACCTTCTGGACGGCCTGGGAGGGCAATGAATTGCTCGGATGCGGGGCGCTAAAAGAACTAGATCCCACAAGCGGTGAAGTCAAATCAATGCGTACTGCCAAGGCTCAGCGTCGTCGGGGCGTGGCCTCGACGATGCTTGAACACATTATTAAAGAAGCCAATCGGCGTGCTTACGACACCCTGAACTTGGAAACAGGTGCTTTTCCTGAGTTTGCTGCGGCACGAGCCTTGTACCTACGGTATGGGTTCGAGTACCGAGGCCCCTTCGCTGATTACATCGACGACCCGAATAGCATATTCATGACCAAAAAACTTTAGGGTTTATCGATGATCTGGGTGAGCAACTGTTTGAATTTTGTTAGTAATAGTTCTTCTTCTCGGTGCAGTGCGTTGAGTCGCGCAAGGACTTCTAAAAGGTGGGTTTGGGAGGAACTGACGCAAGCTTTCTCACTTGGGATCAAGCGTTCAGGTTCGTAAAACGCATGAGGGGCGATCGCAGCCTGTATCGGCAGTTGTGGATTGTTGAGGCTGAGAGGAGGTGCCGAGGCCGCCGAGGTAGTGGGGCTTGGGGCAGTAGGGTCTAAGTCTACAGAGCTGGCTGAGGGCGTTGTTTGACTGATGCGGCGTACAACGCCAAACAAAGCTTTGAGGAGCAAGAACGTCGCGATCGCCCCCCAGCGCAGCAGCTTGAACAAGGCTTTAAACGCTGTTATCCAAACGTTTTCGGTGAGCCGCCCAATTGCCCCAAATAGACCAACCAGCAATGCGATCGCCACAGCCAACAGACCCAGCGCCCAAACCGGGTGAACCACCCACCATTCCAGTAACGGATGCGCCGCCAGCCAGTTTTGTACGGGGCTTACGATCGACTGAGTGAGGCTACTTGTCGCGTTATTGAGCAGCGATCGCCTCACCTGTTCCACTCGTTCCATCGTTGCGACCGCCTGAGAGATAAGTGGTTCACTGTAAACAAAAACTGGAGCCAAAACGTGTGCGTTAGTTGTGCAGTAAGCAACGCAGACGTTCTGAATTCGGTAGTCCTCAATTAGTAAGGATTTTTTGATGGGTGGGCGAAGCCCACCCATCAAAAAATCCTTAGGATTACCAATTAATTAATCTGTAATCTTTTTTTGAAAGTGCCGCGCGGAGCGCGGCACTTTCAAAAAAAGATTAGGTTTTATTTTGTACGCAATCTTTACATCAATACCACTACCCTGAATTCTATGGTTAGTTACCCCTGCTTATTCAACGAGCACTTGTTCTAACGCCTCTGCAATCACCTGGCGCTGTTCGGCATCGTAGCCCCAGCGGGTGAGAAATGTTTGGTAGTCGCCTGAACCCGTAATGGCACTGTGAACCAGTTGTTGTGCCTTTGCGGTCACGAGGGGAATTTGGGTGAGGCGAATCAGGTTTGTGGTGCGCGATCGCACTCGTTCTGAACTCTGCGCCATTGTTTCATCCTGGTTGCGGCGGTGAGTGAGTGCCATTGCAGATGACATTGCCACATTCTTAACCAGCAGTTCCGCTACGATATCCGGCGCAGTTTGCAAGGTTCTGACGACTGCCGTCGATGGCTGGTCTGCGAGCGATCGCTCATCTGTTAAGTAGGTCACAAAAAAGCCGCGCGCTCCATTCTCGGAGCTGACCAAAGACGCGATCGCAGCTTCCTCATCCGCCTCTGATACTTCGTGCGCCTCTAGTTTGGCCAGTAAAGCCTGAGTCAAGGCGATCGCGTCTTCAAAGGTAATATCGGTTGTCGCCAATAAATCTGTCATAGTCATTCTCCACGTCCCACTCAGTTATACCAATTCAGGTCGTGGTAAGTAGTTCAACCTAAATAAAAACCAAATTCTAAAACCCTGCGCCGCCCGGTGTGCGGGCGGCGCAGGGTTTTAGAATCTTAGATTTAATTAAGCCCACCTACTTACTCTTACTGGTGGGCATGGCTACAATCAACATTGAGGATAATACATCTGTACGAGTGTCAAGGGTATACTCGTCTTAACTTCGTTGTCCATCTCGGCGCTAGTTCAGTTGCTCATGGCTATTATTTCTTCTAATCCATCGTTCAAGTCGCCCCCGCCTGACGATTCTGAGCCGCGATCGCCCGCAAAATCGCCCCCCGCAAAATCGCCCCCTGCAACATCACCCACCGCAAAATCCAAAACGCCCAAAGCCGCCTCCAGCGCGTCAGTTCAGATGCCGCTTCAGTCTGCATCGGTCGCAGAGTCTCAATCTGAAGAAGATCTGCTACAGCCGGAGGCGATTCAAGAAGAGACGGGTAAACGGGAAGAAAGCATTCGCCCCAAGCGCTTAGCAGACTATGTGGGGCAAAAGGATTTGAAAGAGGTGCTGATGATCGCCATTCAGGCGGCCAAAGCGCGACATGAAACCCTAGACCACCTGCTGCTGTATGGCCCGCCCGGTTTAGGGAAAACCACCATGTCGCTGATTTTAGCTGCCGAAATGGAGGTCGATTGCAAAATTACGACCGCTCCTGCACTAGAGCGTCCACGAGATATTGTCGGCCTGTTGGTCAATCTCAAGGCGGGAGATCTGTTATTTATTGATGAAATTCACCGTCTGCCGAGGGTTACAGAAGAAATTTTGTATCCCGCTATGGAAGATTCGCGGATTGACATCACCATTGGCAAAGGGCAGAGCGCTCGTACCCGTAGCCTGCAACTGCCTAAATTTACGTTAGTCGGAGCCACGACAAAAGTAGGGGCGCTCACGTCGCCGTTACGCGATCGCTTCGGCCTAGTCCAGCGCCTGCGCTTCTATGAAATTGACGAACTAACGCTGATTATTCAACGAGCTGCCGACATTCTGCAAACCCCTGTCACCCTAGATGGCGCAACCGAAATTGCCCGTCGCTCTCGCGGCACACCTCGCATTGCCAACCGTCTGCTGCGCCGTGTGCGGGACTATATGCAGGTCAAGAGCACGGGCACTGTAACAGAGGCGATCGCGGCTGAAGCTTTGGAACTGTTCAACGTTGACCCCTGCGGACTCGATTGGACCGACCGCCGCATGTTGACAGTGATCATTGAGAACTACGGAGGTGGCCCGGTTGGGTTAGAAACGCTTGCTGCCGCCACTGGCGAAGACTCCCAAACCATCGAAGAAGTCTACGAGCCATATCTGCTGCAAATTGGCTACCTCAACCGCACCCAGCGCGGACGGGTGGCAACAGCAGCGGCCTGGAGACATTTGGGCTACACCCCACCCGATAATCAGCTCACATTTCTGGGCTAGATCCAACGTAGAAACTGGATGGAAGGCGATCGCATCCTCATCGGGATGAATAGCGATCGCCCCCCAATTTCCCATCTTTGGTGGACTTTGGCTGGCTCGGCTTCCCCAGGTTTGAGGGCTAGGGGGCTACTCTATAGGCGATCGCCACTACCACAATTGCGATCGCCCTGATCACAACCGCCACCCAACCGTAAGGGCAGGTTTAGTCCGTGTGTAGCTTGTACTGTAATACACGGCTCAACAAAACCTGCCCTCCAAATTCAGCCGCGATCGCCACCCACGCCACCCACTTAATACGCAGCCGCCGCTATCACACTGGCGATCGCCCCTCAAACTACATTGTCCAGTTTTCCGTGTGCAGCTCCACGATTTGACCAAAATCGGACTCATTGCGGGTTAGTAAGATGGCATTGTTGGTTAAAGCGATCGCCGCAATTCTCAAATCCATGTTTCCTATACGAGGATAGGCTTTGCGTAAGCGTTGATGCTCTAAAGCGGCTGTACGACTAAAAGGGATAATCGCAATCGATTGGTAATCTGTTGCAAGTTGCTGCAATCCTTGATAGGCAAAAACTTGTTCATCTAGCATTTTTGCCTTAGATAGAACAGTGAGCCGACCTCGAACCTGCTCTTCATACGTAATCACTGTCACGCTAACTTCAAGCGTTTCAACTGCTGCCAGTTTTGTGAGGATCCGTTTTCCTTCTTGCCCATTGCGCTGAATTAGGCTGAGATGATCGGTGTCAAGGATGTACATTTTGGAGTATTCGCAATCTATTCAGCAGACTTGCGCCATTCTTGCCCAAGGCGAACCGCTTCATCGAAGGTCGGATCGTCTTCAAAGCTACCCGCAACTTTTAGCCACCAAGGAGCTTTTTTCTGGAGGAACCCAGACAGGATTTGTTTCATCTGTGCTAGTTCTGTTTCCAAGGTTGCGACTCGTACTTCGAGCTGCTTAGATCTTTCTTCAAGCTGCTGGGAGGTCATAGCAATCTGCGGCAAGTTAGAGTTCTGGAAGCATTATAGCGAGATCTCTAAGCTCAATGATGGAATGAAGTCCGCTTAATGTTTTAGAGAGACATGGGGCTACTTGATAATCTTGGTATCGATAATTCTATTGTGACGAGTGACTGCGATCGCCACCCACTTAATATGCATCTGCCACTACCACAATTGCGATCGCCATGATCACAACCGCCACCCAACCGTAGGGGCAGGTTTAGCCCATGTGTAGCTTGTACTGTAATACACTGCTCAACAAAACCTGCCCTCCAAATTCAACCGCGATCGCCACCCACGCCACCCACGCCACTCACTTAATACGCAGCCGCCGCTATCACACTGCCGATCGCCTCCATCTAGAACCGCGATCGCATTCTAGTCGAGACGAGTTAATGACCAGCTTAAGCCGCGATCGCCCTAATTCCTATGCCGGGGCGATCGCATCCTCATCAAGATGAATGGCGATCGCGCTCTGTGCAGGCAAGCCAACGCTTTTCTAAATCCACTTATCGTCGAAATGGTTTTTGCGTTGGCCTGCCTGTGGGGAGCACGTATCGCAGAAATAACAAATGCATCTGCCGAAATGGTTTTTGCTTACTCCGAAATGGCTTTTGTACCTGCCGAAATGGCTTTTGCTTACTCCGAAGCAGCAAACGCGATCGCCGAAATAGCTTTTGCACCTGCCAAAATGGCTTTTGCTTACCCCAAAGTAAGATTCTCGCTTAGATTGTTCCCTTTGCAGGAGATAGACCTCCGATTTTTCTAAAAAATCGGAGGTCTGTACCCCACATGCCTCCCAACTTTTAAGTCTGGGAACTGAGGAACTGCCCGCACTACGGCTGAAGCTGATTGCGCTCTTGCACAACCCAATTCAAACTTGGATCTAACTCAAGGGCACGATCAAAATCGGCTAACGCTTCTGCATTGCGTCCCAATACCCGGTAAACCGAACCCCGATTACCAATTGCCACTGCTGAATTTTCATCAAGTTCAATAGCGCGGTTAAAGTCGTTCAGGGCCTCATCATAGCGCTCCATCGAACGATAAGCATTGCCGCGACCGTTATAGGCGGGCGCAGATTGAGGATTGAGTTCGATAGCGCGATTGTAGTCTGCGATCGCACCCTCGTTGTCCCCTTGCTCAGAGCGAGCATATCCGCGACCGACATAGGCGATCGCAAATTGAGGATTGATTTCAATGGCGCGGGTGAAGTCGGCGATCGCCCCCTCTTTGTCCCCTTGGTCAGATCGAACAATGCCGCGACCGACATAGGCGATCGCATATTGAGGATTGAGTTCAATGGCGCGGGTATAGTCGGCGATCGCACCCGCTTTATCCCCTTGGTCAGAGCGAACAACGCCGCGATTGGAATAGGCGATCGCATATTGAGGATTGATTTCTATGGCGCGGGTGTAGTCGGCGATCGCACCCGCTTTGTCCCCTAGGTCATTGCGTGCAGCGCCGCGATTGGAATAGGCGATCGCATCTTGAGGGTTGAGTTCAATGGCGCGGGTGTAGTCGGCGATCGCACCCGCTTTGTCTCCTTGAGCATCGCGGAGCTGACCACGAGTGCTATAGGCGTTCGCATAGTTAGAATCAATTTCAATGGCGCGGGTGCAGTCGGCGATCGCAGTTGCCCAATCTTCCCGGTACC
>JBBQFG010000003.1:0-55531 GCA_038321765.1 Elainellales cyanobacterium | reverse complement strand
GGGCGGCGCGATCGCCATAGCACTCCCAAAATCAGCAGTAGCCCGATGAACACATGCAGTCCGTGAAAGCCAGTCATCAGGTAAAAGCAGTTCGCAAATACATTGGTCGTCAGGCCATAGCCCAGGTTCATGTATTCATACACTTGACCCACCAAGAAAATGGCTCCCATGAGCGCTGTAATGCCGTACCACTTCCGCATTCCAGCAAGGTCATTTTTCTTGATAGCGACATCACCCAGGTGAATGACAAAACTACTGGACACCAGAATTACAGTGTTGATGCTGGGCAGTAAGAGTTCTACCTCAGTGCCTTCTGGAGGCCACGCCGCCGCCACCCCTCGAACCAGCAAATAAGCAGCAAAAAATCCGCCAAACATCAGCGACTCTGACACCAAAAATGTCAGCAGTCCCCAAACGCGCAAGTCAGGATGCGCTTCATGGGTAATCATCGCTGGCGACACCGTCGCGTCTAACACCGTTTCAGGAGAATTAATGGTTGAGCCTTGCATAAGCGAGGAGGGAAGGGTAAAGGATTGAGGATGAAAGACGTTCAGCTAAGCCGCTTATCTTTTATCCTTTTAGGTCTGCCGTTTCTGGAACGTAGTCAGCGCCGTATGCATAGGGTCCGGTGGTGATCACGGGTAAGACTTCCCAGTTTTCTACAATTGGGGGTGAGGCAGTTGTCCATTCTAGAGTTAGGGCATTCCAGGGGTTGTCGCCCGCTTTCTCACCCTTACTCCAGCTCCAAATCACATTAATCATGAAGGGAATTACAGAGGCAGCCAGGAAAAATGCGCCAAATGTGCAAAGTTGATTGATGGCGGTAAATTGGGGATCGTACATGGCAACGCGCCGGGGCATTCCCTGAATTCCCAGCGTGTGCATGGGCAAAAAGGTGAGGTTGGTGCCAATAAAGGTCATCACGAAGTGAACCTTGCCCCAAGTCTCATTCATCATCCGCCCGGTCATTTTAGGGAACCAGTGATAAATAGCCGCATAGATGCCAAACACCGAGCCACCAAATAACACGTAGTGGAAATGCGCCACGATGTAATAGCTGTCGTGGACGTGCACATCAAAGGGCACTGCACCTAGCGTTACGCCGCTCAAGCCACCCAGTACAAACATCGACAGCAGCCCCACCGCAAACAGCATGGCGCTGGTAAAACGAATTTTGCCGCCCCAGAGGGTTGCTACCCAGCTAAATATTTTGACGCCTGTGGGCACGGCCACAATCAGGGTAGAAATGGTGAAGAACAGACGCATCCAGGGTGGTGTGCCGCTGGTAAACATGTGGTGCACCCAGACAAATAGCCCGACCAGACAAATGGCTAGGCTGGAAAAGGCGATCGCCTTATACCCAAAAATGGGCTTACGAGCATGTACCGGAATAATCTCCGACATCACGCCAAACACGGGCAAAATCATCAGATACACCGCTGGATGCGAGTAAAACCAGAACAAATGCTGGTAAATGATGATGTTGCCGCCTTCATCGGGTTTGTAAAATGACGTGCCAAAGTTGATATCAAACAGTAGCAGCACCAAGCCAGCGGCCAGCACAGGCGTGGATAAGAGGGCAAGAGCTGACGTTGCCAAAATTGCCCAACAAAATAGCGGCATCTGATCCCACTTCAAACTGGGCACCCGCATCAGCAAAATTGTAACGACGAAGTTCACTGAACCCAAAATCGACGAGGTTCCAACGAATACGATCGCCAGAATCCACATGGACTGTGCTGTATTTGCGGTGATTTCGCTCAGGGGTGGGTACGATGTCCAACCCGACTGGGCACCGCCAAAGAAAAAGCTGCCTAAAATTAGCGCCCCAGCAGGAGGGTTGAGCCAGAAGGCGATCGCATTTAGCTTTGGGAAGGCCATGTCCCGTGCTCCAATCATGAGCGGGATCAGGTAATTACCCAAACCTCCGATAGCAGCAGGCACAATCCACAGGAAGATCATGATCGTGCCGTGATTCGTCAAAAACGCATTGTAAAGACTTGGATCAATAAAGTCAGGATTGGGGGTTGCCAGCTCGGTTCGCATCGCAACGGCCATGAGGCCACCAATCAAATAGAAAATAAATGACGTGACTAGGTATTGAATCCCAATCACTTTATGGTCAACGTTGAACGTGAAATAGTCGTACCACTTCCACGGAGCATGAGCAGGAATATGCTCGACATGAACCGGAGTGGGAATAGTGTCAAGGGGAATTTGAGCTTGAGTCATAAACGGGAAGGATAACTAAGAATATAGCGATCGCTGGTTGTGGAGCAGTTGGGTTGAATCCAGTCAGGTAGCGGGTCACGCCGGGATCGGTCAATACAGCTAGCCAGACTGCGAGGAACCGAGATGTTAGCGCTTAGTTGAGAAAGGTAAGAAGTGGTGCCATTCTCGGTCTAAGCCGCCCTCCTAATTGTTGGCTATTCCGAAACCATCGCAGGCATCGGAGTGTGATGTGTGTGCAGATATGAGAGCGATGCCTTTACATCCAGTTCCTTCGCATAGGGGGTCAGGAACTCTGCATCGGTCAAATCGGCAGGGTTGACGGCAACAACAGCAGTAGGATTTTGATTCTGTGCCACCTGGTTTTGAGTTAGCCAAGTGTCGTACTCATCAGGACTATGAACGATAATTTGCGATCGCATCCCGCCGTGGTAGCTGCCACAGAGTTCCGCACAAACGATTGGGTAGGTGCCTACCTTACTTGCCTTAAACCGCAGCCCCGTTTGCTGACCGGGCAGGGCATCTTGCTTCAAGCGAAACTGGGGAATCCAAAACGAGTGGATGACATCTTGAGCCATCAGATTGACCTGCACATCTTTACCGACTGGAACATGTAGCTCACCAGCCGTAATCCCACTGTCAGGATAGTTGAAAATCCAGGCGTACTGCATCCCAGTCACATTCACAACGACCTCCGCCTGGTTGTTGGGATCGTCCGGGTTAGCTCCAAAGCCGTACTTGGGGACAAAGGCAGGTTTAGGGGCAGCAGCAGGCAGCAATGGCACCACATCACCCGCCACAGGAGCAGTCGAAGGCACTTGTGCCACCACTGCTGCATGAGTGTGAGAGATCATGCTGTGGCTGCTGGGATCAAATCCACCCATTTCCTGAAAAACTTGGACGCTATAGATACCTACGCCAATCACCAAGATCGCGGGAATAGCTGTCCAGAGGGCCTCCAGCGGCAGGTTTCCATCGACTGGAATGCCATCAGTATCGTCACCCGCTCGACGACGATATTTGATTAAGAAATATACAATTGCTCCCTCAACCACCAGAAACAGCGCTGTTCCAATCATCATCATGACGTTGAACAACCCATCTACTAGGGCAGCTTGTTCTGAGGCCTGCTCTGGCATCAAGCCATGATTCTGACTGACCCAAAAGCTAATTACAGTTACAAGAATACCTGCGGTTAACGTGAGGAGAGACGCTGGAATTTGTTTCATGAACTGTCTCAAGATTGCGAAGTTAAGTTGCTAAAGCGATTCAAGGTGTAAAAAAATCAGCCTCAACAAAAAATCAGCCTCAACAAAGGCGCAGCTTTTTGCAGAACGGGAGATTTTGCAAAAAGTGCAAGTCTAACGTAGACCAGTAAACGGCACGGTAATATCTCGCCTCTCTAATGTCTTACCACCTGAATCTAGTGAACCTTGCAAAACTTCTGATTTGTGTCACATAACGCTAGATAAGTGCTTAATTCTCTAGATAAAAAGCAGCAAAATCCCATCAAAGTAGACATTCTCAATGAAAACCGCTGTAGTTCGTTGCAATTCGTTACAAACCAGTGTGCTTGTTCGGTTACCAAATCGGGTGGTCCTAAATTGGTAAGGATTTTTTGATGGGCGGGCTTCGCCCGCCCATCAAAAAATCCTCACATCAATACCACTACCCCAAATCGCAGAGTTTCCGTCGTGCGGTAAGATTGTCTCTGCTGAAAGGGAGAGCAGTTTACCCTGGAATTTATGCCGTCTGCATATGTAGTGGGTTTAGGAGCATCGGGAATCGCGGCTGCACGGCTGTTGCGACGAGAGGGATGGCAGGTCACGGTTAGCGATGCTAATACGTCGGACGGGCTGCGGCAGGTTCAACAAGACTTGGCAGCAGCGGGGATCACGGTGCTGTTGGGAGATCGGTTTGCACCAGATGCTGCCCGAATGCAGCGGATTGTAGTTAGTCCTGGGGTGCGGTGGGATTTGCCAGCGCTGGTTAAAGCTCGGCAATTGGGCATTGAAACCATTGGCGAGATGGAGTTGGCGTGGCGATCGCTCCCGGTTTCTCCCTGGATTGCCATCACGGGAACTAACGGCAAAACCACCACCACATCTCTGATTGCAGCGATCTTCCAGGCGGCTGGCCTGGATGCCCCTGCCTGCGGAAATATTGGCTATGCGGCGTGTGAAGTTGCAATGCGGGAATGGCGTGAATTGGGAGGCGTTGAGGCGGGAGTTGAGGCGGGAGTTGAGAAATCAGGGCAACGGCTGAGTGCAACAGTTTCAGCTCGACCTGCCAATGCTCCCGATTGGGTAATCGCCGAATTGAGCAGTTACCAGATCGAGGCATCTTCTACGCTTTCGCCCAAAATTGGCATCTGGACGACGTTTACACCCGACCACCTGAATCGCCATTACACGCTAGAAAATTATTACAACATTAAGGCAACGCTGCTTAACCAGTCGCAGTCACAAATCATTAACGGAGATGATCCCTACTTGCAACAGCACGCGCTTCATCAGTGGCCAGATGCATGCTGGACTAGCGTTATGGGTAAACAGCATTTGGCAGCCAACCCAGAGCGGGGAGCCTATCTGGAAGATGGGTGGGCCATGTTTGCGGGCGATCGCATTGTGCCCATAGCCGCGCTGCGGATGGTGGGCAGTCATAATCACCAAAATCTGCTGATGGCGGTGGCGGCAGCTCGATTAGCAGGCATAGACAAGGAGGCGATCGCCCACGCCGTTGCGACGTTCCCCGGTGTGCCCCATCGGCTAGAGCATATTTGCACCTGGCGCGGCATCGACTTTATTAATGACAGCAAAGCCACCAACTACGACGCGGCTCAAGTAGGGCTGGCATCGGTAGCAGTTCCGGCCATCCTGATTGCGGGCGGCGAGCCAAAAGCCGGAGATGATGCAAGCTGGCTGGCAACTATTCAAGCCAAGGCGGCAGCCGTCCTGCTAATTGGCAACGCTGCTGCCAGTTTTGCCCAGCGGCTAGAGCAGACTGGGTTCGAGCAGTACGAAATTGTAGAAACAATGGAGCGCGCTGTACAACGGGGAGCAGAACTGGGTCAGCAATTGGGAGCTAAGGTAGTGCTGCTCTCTCCTGCCTGCGCCAGCTTTGACCAATACGCCAACTTTGAGCAGCGTGGCGACCATTTTCGCCAACTTTGCGCGGAATTATAAAAACAATCATTCAGAAAGTAATAGGGCGACATCCTAGAAACGCGCAGTGTTTCTGGGATGTCGCCCCTATCATGATCGAACCACCCCGAAAGTGATTTGAATTGGGGTTACTGTTTGAAGGCGCTGAGTCCGGCGTACTTGGCGCGATCGCCCAATTCCTCTTCAATCCGCAGCAGTTGGTTGTATTTGGATAAGCGTTCGCCCCGGCAGGGAGCACCAGTTTTCATTTGACCCGCGTTAGTCGCCACCGCGAGATCGGCAATGAAGTCATCGGGGGTTTCACCCGATCGATGGCTGATCATCACGGTGTAGCCAGCGGTACGGGACATGTCGATGGCGCTCAAGGTTTCGGTAATGGTGCCAATCTGGTTAACCTTAATTAGCGTCGAGTTGCCGACTCCATCGGCGATCGCCTGCTTAATAATGCTGGGGTTGGTGACAAACGCATCGTCACCCACCAGGCGAATCGTCTTGCCCAGGCGTTGAGTTAGCCGCTGCCAGCCTGCCCAGTCTTGTTCGCCTAGCCCATCTTCTAACGACACAATTGGGAACTGCTCTACCCAACTGGCCCAGAGGTCGATCATGTCATCACTGGTCTTGGTGCTCTGGTCAGATTTGTTGAAAAAGTAGGTGCCGTCTTTCTGATACAGCTCACTGGTGGCAGGGTCAAGCGCGATCGCCATTTCGTCACCCGCTTTCAATCCCACCTTGGCGATCGCCTCTAAAATCACCTCAATCGCTTCCACATTCGCCTTCAAGTTGGGAGCGAAACCGCCCTCGTCACCAATGCCCGTGGCATAACCTTTCTGTTTGAGAATAGACTTGAGCGCATGGTAGGTTTCTGCACCCATTTCTAGCGCGGCTTTATAGGTGGGCGCACCGACTGGAGCGATCATAAATTCTTGAAAGTCTACGCTGTTGTCGGCATGGGCACCCCCATTGAGCACGTTGAAACAGGGCACGGGCAGCAGCACAGCCGCGTCGCCGCCCAGGTAGTAATAGAGCGGTTGTTTAGCAGAGGCGGCAGCAGCGCGAGCGATCGCCATCGACACGCCTAAGATCGCGTTAGCGCCCAAATTGCTTTTATACTCTGTACCGTCGAGCGCCAGCATTTTGTGATCAATCCCAGCCTGGTCAGCGGCATCAGCTCCTTTCAGCGCCGTCGCGATCGCCCCTTTAACATTTTCTATAGCTTTGAGGACACCTTTACCGCCATAGCGGGTACCTCCATCGCGCAACTCCAAAGCCTCCCGGATGCCCGTCGATGCCCCCGACGGTACAGCGGCGCGTCCTTTGCTGCCATCTTCTAACACCACGTCAACCTCAACGGTTGGATTGCCCCTAGAGTCAAGAATTTCTCGAGCGTGGATGGATGCGATCGCCACCATAAAATCCAGTCCCCTTGTGCAAATGATGTACTGACCAAAAGGATTTTCCCACTATTAGTACGTTTCGGACTGTCTTAATCTGTACCTCTTTAAAGTCTCTATCTCCTACCCATAAAAGATATGGCTGCCGCTAAGTAATTCAACCTAAATAAAAACAAGATTTTAAAAGTCTGCGCCGCCCGCTGCGCGGGCGGCGCAGACTTTTAGGGTTTTATGTTTAATTGCGCCCACCTACTTACACCGATCAACACAACAATGTTCTAACTTATAGCTGTCGCCACAAAGGTTAGGACACTGGGATCAAAGGGGGTGTGGGGGCTTTGCCCCCAGCCAGGGGTTCCACCCCTGCACCCCGTCCTAACCAATCCGTCTATGGCTATACCTGGCGATCGCCAAACTACCGCAGCAAAGGCACTCTGCGAAACGGAATGCTTTTGCTGCGAGTTTTGAAACCTTAGTTCTGCGAACGTATTTAGCGTGGCACCCACGTGATCCGATCCATCAGCCTGAGCGCTTTGATCTCCAGCCTAGTCCCAACGCGACCGCTAACCCTACCAACACTGACGGCTCAGGTACAGAGGCCGAAGAGCGAGTCTGTTCACTTTCTAACGAGCTTTCCACTGCCCCAGGCGCAGGAGGCGGGAGAACGAGTTTAGGCGATGGGCGATCGTTACCGCTAAGAAATTTAGGGTCGGCGTTGGATGGTTGTTCGTTATCAACAGGGGCGATCGCCACCGCTGGCAAAGCATCAGGAGAGGGTAGGCCAGGGGCAGGGCTTTCAATAGGAGTTGTAATTGGATCTTGCGTCGGCAAGGCACCTATCTCCACAGGAATAGCTTCCAGGGGGGGAATAGACGGCTCAACCGGAGGAATGAGGGAGGTATCTTCTATCGGCACCTCGGAACCGAGAGGAGAGGGTTCGGGGTCTACAAGCAGCTCAGAAGAGATGGGAGGAGGGGTTTCAGGATCTACAGGTGGGCTAGGAGGCGTGGGGGTGGGCAACAACCCCGGATCTACAGGTACCTGACCTATAGGTAGATCGGGAGCAGGCGACGGTGGATCTACAGGCAGGTCGGGCGTGGGGCTAGGCGACGGTTCAATCAAGGTAGCGCCAAGGCTAACGCTATCAAAATTAACTTGTGAAACACCAGGAAAATCGCGTGCATTCAGAGGGAACAGCAAAATGCCCAAGTTTTTGCCCAATAGCGTGCTGTCATTGGAAGACAAATAGTCTAATGAGACCGTTTGAAACGTTCCTGGTGCTACCAACGTCGTGTCGTTTGACAAGACCTCGGCCAACAGACTACCAGTCTCTAAATCGCCTGCCCATAGCTGAATACCATAGCCCGGAAATCGAACAGATGGCTCTGGACGTGCCCCTACGCTAACCGACAGGTTGTAGAGGGTGCTGGCATCCAACGTGCCCTCCAAGGATTGAAACAATGTTGCTCCGTTGCTGTAAGCGATGTTCACCCCATCGGGAACTGATTCGCCGAAGTAATAGGGAGGTGTATCGAGGGGGTTATATACGCCTGACCCATAGCCGATTTCGTTAACGAGTTGCCATGCTGAAAGGGTATTGCTTGTAAACCCTCCCTCAGAGAGAACGTCATCTTCAAACGAGGAGTTTTTCACGACTAGCTGTGCAGCATTAGCGTTGGAGGAGAGGAGCGCCAATTCTCCACTTGCTGTGGCGATCGCCAAGAGAACTGCCCTACCTAAAAATGTGCTTTTCACAACGATAGACTCCTGACAAATAGATTAAAACAGAATGGAAGCCGGAAAGGCTCTGAGATAAAGTAAGTGAATACCGTAGTGCCGTATGGTACCAGTAGCCTTATGACGATCAGGACAACTCAACCGCTAGTAACGTTTTGTTTAGATACGTTTTGTTTAGATACGTTTTGCTTGGATACGTTTTGCTCAGATACTGCTTTGTTTAGAAGCTGTCGTGGGAGAGTAGCTAGCGGCTCTCTTATAACAGCCTGTTAGATTTTTTATTTAATTCATTTGCTTAAGCAAAAGCCCGCTGCACCAATCACCGCAGGGCAGTTAAGGTCGCTAGACAGCTACAGAATCTCCTATGTCTACTCGTCAGGTAGCCAAAGGGATCTGAGTTTCATGTTCTAATGCTGGCTACCGAAGAACCTAATAGATTCAACTAGCTAGATCTGCCTTAGCCACCTGACACAAAATGCATCGACCTCAGTAGGGGGAGCTATACCTGGCGACAACCTTGTGCGTATCTGCATTTTCACGTAGACATTATCATTTTCAAAAGAGTTTTAGCGGTTTTAAGGCATCTCTTCACGGTAACTTTAACAACTCTCTATACAGAGCAGCACACGCTTAAAGATTAGGTAAATTCCAGATCTACAGGCTTGTATAAAGTGACAAAAGAATGGTGAAAAACAATCGTATTGTGATGAGGAAATAAAGATCTTCTCTCCTAACGCGATCGCTACGGATTGAAGCCACTGCTCCGGGCAATGGTTCGATGTAACCCTGCTGCGTTGCGCTCAAGGCTTTCTGCGGTTTCGGCTAGCTGCTGCACCTTGGTAGCGTAGTCTTCGGCCTGTCGTTTGTAGCCGACTTTACGCTCTAACGCAGCGCGCGCCACGACTTCTTTGCCCTGCTTTAAGGCCAGTTGGGCAACTTGATGCCAGGTGTGGGTATCTTTTTGAGCCTGGGTGTACTGAGTTTGCAGTTGTGCCTTGGCGATCGCCACATTGGTCAACGCCTGGTCAAACAGATGCATGGCCTCTATGGGATTTCCAGCCTGGGCCGCTTCCTGCATCAAGCGACGAGAACCGCCCAGCTCGGTCAGTTCCACGTCTAGTCCATAACTTGCCAGTTGACCCGATTCATTTTTACCGGTCTTACACCACATTGCAAAGTGTTCACAGTTGTTTGAGAGTAAATTGTATTGCTGTTCCCCCAGACGGCTCTCTGCCCGCTCCACCACCACATCTGGGATAAAGCTGATGGAGTACCGTTTGGTATAGACGGGGTTTCCCCATGAAAATGTGGTGTACGAGGTGCGACTGACCGTCGGCGTTACGGTTGATTTGCTGTAATGAATTACGGTGTCATCACCACAATCGATGCCGTGATGCTCGTAGACCCCTTCCATATTAAGCAGGGGACGCATAACGTAAATTTGATCGCCTCGGGACATGGGAGTAAGGAGACAAGAACGGGACAAAAACAGGGATGAAAGAAATGAGTTCTGTGAGTGATTCTGTTCAGCTCATACCCACACCAAGCGGAGCGGTAGGCTTAGCGGTAGGCGCTGCGTAGACTCTGCACCAAAATTATAAGGGAGGCGATCGCCATTAAGCCGCCCCAAAACCAGTAGGGCAACAGTAAGTTTTGAGCAATTTGCCCAGAATCAGAGAGAAGTCGCTGGCCGCCGATAATGGCCTGTCGAGTAAACAGGTAGTCCATTTGATGGTAGGTGCTAACGCAGGCCTGAACTCCCAAAAACTGAACAGTAAATATCTGTACCCATCGCGGGCAATAGAGAGCTGCTGCCAGAATCAAGATGCCGAGTAGAGGAATAGCAACCAGGCCAAAGAGCGATCGCACCCAAATTAGCGTAGATAAAATCAGCGCTCCACCCAGCAGCAGTAAGCTTAAGTGCGCGGTTCGCCAGCGCCGCGAGGCCAAAATGATTAAGCCTCCCACAATGGGAGGAGCCATTGGGCCAGCCGCAGCTACGACGGCTCGACCCACTGGGCCTAGAAACAAGTTGCCGCTATGAGTTGCAACGCCAGAGCCGCTCGGAAAAATTTGAAGCTGCTGAAAATTTCCGCCAAGCAGCAATGCCGCTAACCCATGCCCCATTTCATGAAACCAGGTTGCCAAAATGCTGAACGGGTACAGGATGTAGTTACCAATTGGCAATTGCCAGATCAAGCTTGTGGCGATCGCCGCAGCAACCAACCAGATCAAACCCACTCGCTCGGTCTTTTCAGAGAGGCGATCGCTCAACAACAAATCGTCGTCATTCCACAACTTACTCATGAGTAACGCCACCAAGCGAATCTAGATGATTCAACTCTAACGGGTGCACGCCTGAGATGACAGCAGCAAAATACCCCTAATTCAAAGATCTACAACTCTCGCGTTACTTATAGCGGTAGCCATGATCAATAGGATGCCTCCCTGTCATTCCCGCGCAGGCGGGAATCCATCTGCTCGATAGGTGCGGGGATGGATTCCCGCCTGCGCGGGAATGACGCTGGCATGGTATCTACAGTCGTAGATTGACCCTGCAATCCGAATTGGTGGATTCCCGCCTGCGCGGGAATGACGCTGGCATATCCTAAGCTTTATGACTATGGCTATGTCTAGTATTTCTAAACCGCGCCGCAATCAAGCCGCTTGCACTACGGCATCCATAGGGTAAATTCTTTGCGAGAAATCAGCAACACCGAAATCTCCTTATTTCACCTGCTGAATAGTGGTCAGTGCGGTTGCGACTGCTTGGGCTGATTGGTATCGATCTTCTGGTCGGGGATGCGTCAGCGTATGCATCACATCCACTAAAGCCGCTGGAATGCCAGGAACCGATTGAGCACAGAAGCGATGGCCATCCCCAGAGTCAGCATAGAACGAAACAGGATTTTGGCCTGTGAGCAAAAACGCTAGGGTGGGAGCTAAGGCGTAGAGGTCAGTTGCAGGAATAGCGTAGAGTTCCATCTGTTCGGGTGCGGCGTAGCCCGTCGAACCCGGAGGAATTTTTTGCCCTAAAACTACGCTTTTGATCGCTCCAAAATCTACCAGAGCAATCCTACCATTAGTGCCAAAACCGGGCTGGCACAGCAGCGCAGCGGGCTTAATGCCCCGATGTAATAGAGGTGGGGTGAAGGTATGCAGATAGTCCAATACACTACAAATTTGCAACATCCAAGCGATCGCCTCTGCCAATGGCACTGCCCCCGTGGCAGAAACGTAATGCGACAGCGACAGCCCTGGCATCCACTGCATAACCAGGTAAGGCTGCTGATTAATTAAAAAAAAATCGGTCGCTTGAGGAATTTGAGCATGATTTAACTGCCGCAGCGTTTCCGCTTCGCATTCAAGCGCCTCGCGGGCTTCAGAATTTTCTGCCCAGCTTGCGTTCAGCATTTTAAGTGCGAAGTGTTCGCCCGCTCGCCAAGCTCGATAGGTAATCCCCATCTCTCCTCGTCCCAAAACTTGAACCAGTTGATATCCGCCCACCGTTTGCAGCACCTGAAGCGGCTGCCCACAATCGACACAAAATAGTTCGCCCTTCCGAGAATGAGAACACTCTGACCGTGACTCGACAGAGTCCACCAGCGAGGGTCTAGTCAGCTTACTGGCA
The DNA here is from genome assembly GCA_038321765.1 of Elainellales cyanobacterium. GTDB lineage: Bacteria > Cyanobacteriota > Cyanobacteriia > Elainellales > Elainellaceae > CASBQJ01. The sequence goes on along the minus strand of JBBQFG010000003.1, from coordinate 43,379 downwards.
AGGGCGATCGCCCGATCAGGCATTGCCGCTGGCACCGAGACGTCAGCCTCAAAACGAGAATCAGCAGGCAGTTGTAAATGAGGCGGCACCGGAATAATGCCCAGCCTAGAAGGAGAAGTGGCCGTGCGATTAACTGTCGTTGTCGCGATGGCAGAAGTGTTAGAAATATCAGATGCCAGTTCTGCCTCGTCGTCTATATCTGCGTCATCATGCTGCTCATCGCCTGTAATCTCAGTGGGATACTGAGGTATATCGGTTCGTTGAACCTGAGTGCGATCGCTGGCTAGATCATCGGGCACTTCTTCTAGTACATCCATGCCCAGGCGAATTTTGATATTAGGCCCAGAGCGTGCCAGACGAATGATCGATCCATCCGTTGCTGGAATCTGGGTAATTCGCTTGCCATCTACATAAGTACCATTCGTCCCTAGATTGACAATTTCCCAGTTAGAGCCAACCCGCCGCAACTCAACATGGTGTCGAGACACCACTGCGCTGTAGAGAATCACATGGTTATCCGTCGATCGCCCAATGCGAATGACTGACTTGTCTTTAAATGACCAGACCTGAGCTGGAATTGACTTAACGGGGTGTAGGAGAAGGAGGGTAATCACATTTGCGATGCCGAACAGGAATTGCGAAGACCGAAGGAAACGTTTCTAGGAGTGGAGGAACACTTTTTAATCCTATGGTGCTTTGATGTTGCTTTGGCGAGAACTTTGGCCAGAACGCAACCGATGCTGGCTCGATTCCAGCCCATCATGCCCACTTGCAACACTAGACTAACGGTAATTACACCCAAGAATCCAACCATTTCGACCGTGAAACCATTTCTTTTGGATTTTACCCTGACGAGCACAAATCTTGGAGCAGAATTAAGGAAGAAATATTGAAAGGGCGATCACAACAAGCTTAAGCCCAAACTGAACGACCAAGACTTAAACAAGACTTAAGAAAGCTGAAACAGAAACGTGACTTTGTCACCCTTCCCTAACGAGATGCGATCGCCTGGTCGAAGACGATGACGATTACCCATTGGCAGCGGCATATTGTTAACGTAGGTACCATTTGAACTCCCCACATCTTCCAAATAATAGCTGTCGCCTTCTACACGAATGTCGGCGTGGATGCGCGACACAATTTCGGAACTAGGAAACCCAGATACGTCAATATCGGGTGGGATGCGGTCATTTGCTTTGCCGATGTGGATCACGGTCAAACTAGGCGGAAGCTCCATCAGCGCATTGGTTTGTACGTGCAACAATTTGGCGGATTGTATTTGCAGTTGAGTGGCATGGGGACTCGCCGCCGTTGGGCTTGTCGCAGCGACGGGTGGCGATAGGGCTGGGTCGACGGCTGAAGCACTTGGCGGTGGACTCGGCAGGGGCGGTGAGAGGTTGGCATCGGGTGAATCGTCGCCGCCCGATGTGCTGAAGGGATCAGACCCTGCCGCTCCAAAGGGAGCTGGTGCCAGCGGGTCGGTTGCCAAGGGATCAGCCACAAGCGGGTCGGTTGCCAAGGGACCAGCCACAAGCGGGTCGGGGAGCAGCAGAGGATCGGGCACAGGCAGATTGGGAATAGCGAAATCGGGTGCGACCGTTGGCGCGGAGGCATTAGACGCTTCATCGCTTGAAGCAACGGCTGCCGCCTTTAAGTTAAACCCACACTGGCCGCAAAAACTGGCATCTGCTTGCACTTTGGCGCTGCAATTGGGACAGGTTGTCATCGTCGGCAAAGGCGTGTAGCAAGCTTCACACTGAACTGCTCCATCGGGGTTCTGATGATTACAGTTTGGACAGACTACCATATTAATTCCCTTACTTAATTAACTGTGTAAATATTAACTGTGTAGATAAGTGAGTGGTGAAGTAGGGTGACAAATCCATACTGCTCGTTCCTAAAAGACATTTTGGATTAGCGATCGCCCTTCACCGCTATCGTAAGGGAGCGTGATCCAAAAGCCAGAAAATTTAATTTTTTACTGTAGAAGTGACGCGACTCTTAACTCCCCAATCTTTAACTCTAATAGTACGAGTTGATCGATGGCATGAAACAGGAGCATTTTGGTCAGAGGACAGATTAAATTCAGATTAAATGCAGATTAAATGCAGATTAAATCTAAACACTCAACCCTTCGCCAGCAGCTTGATCGAGCAGCCACCAGAGAGCACCAGTAGGCTTAATCAATCGAGATGGGTAGGTGTCGTCATTGCCAATGGGCGCGAAGATCTGGCGCAGGGCAGGTTGTTTGTTGGCTCCAGCAACCAAAAATAAGACGTTTCGCGCCTGGTTAATCAAGGGAGCTGTGAACGTTAAACGGGGCTGTCCGCCCTTTTCACCTACGGTAATGAGGCGATCGCGCACCTGTAAGGCAGCGGTGTGGGGAAATAACGAGGCGGTGTGTCCGTCATCGCCAATTCCCAGTAGCACTAGATCGAGCGCCGGAAACTCTCCTGGTGCAACGTGAAAAAACTCCTGTAGATGCTGTTCGTGCTGCTGAGCAGCCACAGCCGGGTCAGTCGCGCTGGTATCCATGGCATGAATATTGGCAGGCGAAATGGCAACGTGATCTAACCAGGCGCGCCGCGCCATGCCCTCGTTGCTATCGGGATGATCGGGCGGCACGTAGCGCTCATCTCCCCAAAAAACATGGATGTTGTTCCACGGTAGCGCTTGTTGGGCGATCGCCTCATAGAGTGGTTTGGGCGTACTGCCCCCCGCCAAGGCAATACTAAACTGGCCTCGTTGGGCGATCGCTGTATTAGCCTGTTCTACGACCAACTCCAAGGCTCGATTAACTATGGCAGCCACATCAGGCAGCACTTCTACATTGCGTTCCATTGAGTTAACCCCCCTCTGTAAGACTGCAAACACGTTAACATCAAGCCTGTCTTCAACGGGCATTGAGCGCGACCAACTGTAATAGGATTTACGCACCTGACACGAAAAACCCAGAAAGTTGAATGAAATTGCGTAAGTCCTCTTTAGTAATAGAGACTTAACTTAGTAACGTTTTACACTTAATCGATATAGTTTATGTGGGGAACGTTTCTGACGCGTCACGACCTAGCTGATTGATGTCAGCTTGATGTCAGCGAGTGAGTTGAGCGTTTGTTCAGGCTTACAGCACATCATCAAAACCGCTGTCAGGTGTAATCTGGATTAGCAGAGATGTCTGATCGAATCCCTTGAGTCCACGTTCTAGCGCAAGACCCGCGCAGTTAGCGATTTTTTATGACTTCAATCAAAGCCCCCGGCAGCCGTCAAATCACACCCTTCATTTCTCGTGCACTCAAGACGGTAGGGATTATCATTACACTCTCGGTTTTGCTCGATTTTATCGTGCTCTCTATTCCTTACCAACTGCTCGAACGTCAGTGGCAGCTCGGCTTTGCAACTCAGGTTGTCGATCGGGGTATTGTTCCCCTGGTTGGATTAGCGCTGTTATTTACAGGCTACTGGGTTGATAGCATTTCTGGACAAACGCGCGATCGCCCCGCTTGGTGGAAAAACTTTCAACTCTGGGCTGCCATTCTAGCCAGCGTCATGGGATTGATGTATATCTTGATTTTTCCGCTACACCTCAACAATGTGCGGTTAAATGATGTGACCTTGCAAGAACGGGTCGACCAAGAGGCCAAACAGGCAGAAGAAACGCTTAATCAACGGCTTTCGGGCGCACTTCAGCAACAGCGAGCCCAAATTGCTCAACTGATAAACGCGTCTGACGCTCAGTTGGATCAAGCCGTTCAAGCAAACCAATTGAGTCAACCTGAAGCAGCGCAAATTAAAGCGTTCAAGGAAAATCCTGAATCTGTCGCTCCTTTCTTAGAAAAGCGAGCACAAGATCTGCAAGCGCAAGGACAAACAGACATTCGCAGCCGCAAAGAAGATGCCCAAAAAGCGGCTAAAACAGAGTCTCTCAAGTCTGGCTTACGCATTGGGCTAGGGTCGCTGCTGCTGGCGATTGGCTACATCTTGGTAGGCTGGACAGGGCTGCGAGTGATGGATTAGAACCAAGTAGTGCCGCGAGTTACAGGCCACCGTCAGACTCCTCAATTGCCCAGATGTTTTCGATATACATCCTGACTCACAATGAAGAGATCGATATTGCCGAATGTATCGAATCTGCCTTGCTATCCGATGATGTAGTGGTTGTAGATTCCTACAGCAGCGATCGCACGCTAGAGATTGCCAAACGCTATCCGGTACGGGTAGTTCAGCATGCCTTTGAGAGCCACGGGCGGCAGCGCACCTGGATGTTAGAAAACGTGCCGCCTCAGCACGGCTGGGTCTACATTTTGGAAGCCGACGAGCGCATGACCCCTGAGCTATTTCGGGACTGTGATCAGGCGATTCAACGCGCTCAATGTGTCGGCTATTACGTAGCCGAGCGAGTCATGTTCATGGGAACCTGGATTCGTCATAGCACCCAATACCCTCGCTACCAACTCCGGTTACTGCGCCACGGCAGCGTTTATTTTGAGGACTACGGCCACGCCGAGCGGGAAGTGTGCAACGGGGAAACGGGCTTTCTCCAAGAAACCTATCCCCACTACACCTGTAGCAAAGGGTTTGAACGGTGGATTGAAAAACACAACCGCTACTCAACTGACGAGGCGATCGAGACGGTTCACCAGTTGCAGCAGAGCCGTGTACCCTGGCGATCGCTCTGGTTTGGCAAATCGGAAGTAGAGCGGCGGCGGGCACTTAAAGATCTGTCTCACCACCTGCCTCTGCGGCCTTTAGTTCGTTTCTTATATATGTATATTATTTTGGGCGGCTGGCTAGAGGGGCGCGCCGGGTTTACGTGGTGTATGCTTCAGGCATTTTACGAATACCTAATTTTGTTGAAGGTTTGGGAAATTCAGCAGGCGAGTCTGGATGTTAAAAGCAGTCAAACCTAATTAAAACCTTGTTGGGGCTGCTTAATTCGGCGATGAATCTCGAAAAATCTCGAAATAATTCTTTACAGAACTTACAATTAGAGGTAGGTGAAAGATTGCAGGCGATCGCCCCTCCATTCCCCAGGTTTGGGGTAGTTAAGTCCTCGGTCGGCTTTAGGAGTTTTATAGACTAAGGCTCAAGCTGGTAAATTATAAGTTCAACGGGGGCGGTTTGCTGTTCGATTGAGTTTGTAGTTGGGTTTTCCGATTCATTTAATTCGTTCACTGACCAGGAGACTAGGTTGTCTGTTATTCACCGTCTCAAGCAAGATCTCAAAAGCGACTTGATCGCCGGGTTGCTAGTGGTCATTCCTCTAGCAACTACCATTTGGCTAACCATCACCATTGCAAGTTGGGTAATCAATTTTTTGACGCGCATTCCCAAGCAAGTCAATCCCTTTAATGACTTGCCGCCTCTGCTGGGAGATGCCTTGAACCTAGCGATGGGGTTTGCCGTTCCCTTGGCCTTTATTCTGCTGATTGGGCTAATGGCGCGCAACATTGCTGGCCGCTGGCTACTAAATTTCGGGGAGCAAATACTCCAGGCCATTCCCTTAGCGGGTTCGCTGTACAAAACCCTGAAGCAACTACTAGAAACGTTGCTGCGCGAATCTAATAACAAGTTTCGGCGGGTAGTTTTGGTGGAATATCCTCGACAAGGCGTGTGGTCGGTTGGCTTTGTCACAGGTGGTTTCACCCCTGCGGCATCGGTGCAAATGCCAGACTCTATGCTTAACATTTTTATACCGACCACTCCTAACCCCACAACGGGCTGGTACGCGATTGTTTCTGAAACTGACGTAATTAACCTGGCCATGTCTGTAGAGGATGCCTTCAAGTTAGTTGTTTCGGGGGGTATTGTGGGTCCTAATATGGGCAGTGCCTTGGTTGCTGGAGAGGGCGGCGATCGCTGCTTAGAAGCATCTCTCGAACAGCCTCTACCTGAAATTAAACGGCAGGCCTATTCGCTGTTGTCGGATGAGGAGTATGGGGAAAGGGATTAGGTTTTATATTTTTTGATTATTTTGGTAGCGGTATTGATGTAAGGATTTTTTGATGGTTCGCCCGCCCATCAAAAAATCCTTACCAATTTAGGCCTACCGATTATTTCTGCCCACTCCTTACCTATTTTTTCCCATGCAAGCCCGTCGAATCGCCCGCGAATTAGCTCTTTTGAGCATTAGTCAGTTACCTACACAGTTAGAAAAGCTAGACACTCAGACGTTTCAAACTGTGGCTCTGGCCTCGGTGCGAACGCTGACCGCAGAGGCTCACGATACGCTCGAAACTGCTGCGGCAGAGCTAGAGCGGGGCAGCGATCGCCTGCTCAGTAGCGAAACTCATGCGATTGATGCTCAAAGCGCTAGGGTTATGGTGCGAGAGGCGATCGCCTTAACCCAAACTGCGATCAATCGATTGGGGGTAGCAGTCGACCTACCAGAATTGATTCAACTAGCCAATCAGCAAGAGGTACGCGACTATGCCCTCGACTTGCTAAAAGTGGTGAGCAGCAATCGGGAGGCCGTAGACAATCGGCTCTCGACAGCGATGGTTGACTGGCAACTGCATCGTCTAACCCGCATCGACCGCGATATCTTGCGAATTGCGGTGACAGAAATGACATTTATGGATATTCCCGACCGAATAGCCATTAATGAGGCCGTTGAATTAGCCAAACGCTACAGCGATGAGGAAGGCCACCGCTTTATTAATGGTGTGTTGCGTCGCGTCGTCGAGCAAGCCAGAGCCAGATAGCCCGACAGGCAAATACGATTGAGTCTTTTGTGAAGTTTTTTGAAGAAGTTTTTTGAAGAAGTTTTTTGAAGAGGTTTTTTGAAAATACTCGCCTCACGCACGTTCCCAAAAAACTCAATCGCCGCAGACAACAACCAAACCGTCTGCCGTAAGTCTGGAAACTGCCGTAAGCTAGAACTATTTGGTGCTGTTTAGGCGCTAGTGGTAGGGGTTATGTCGTCTTTTAATTGGTTCAATCGTCAGTATGATGCTCAACCATCTGAGCAACGCTCTGAAACTGAGCAGCCGAAAACTGACACGGCAAATACACCTGAAACAGCGACTGGAGAAATACCGGAAGCGGCTCCAGCGATCGCTGAGGATGTCTTAGCGTGGGCAAAAATCGCCCAGCAAAATATTCAGAAGCGGAAAGCAGCAGCGGCGGCAGCAGAGTCTGCGGCAAAAGCGACTGCGGTAGAGGCTGTGGCTGAATCGGAAATCGGTTTAGAGTCCGCCTCAACCAGTACAGATGACGACACGTCTACTCCTTCTCCTAGCCCTTCAGGGGCTGATGTGGATGTGGATGTGGAGAATTTGGATGATGTGGCAGTGGCGATCGCCTCTACAGACGGGATCTCTACGACCAGTGCCAGTCAGGATAGTATCTCTATTCAGGACAGTATCTCTACTCAGGACAGTATCTCTACAGACAGTGCCAGTCTTGAGCCGCCCGATACTTTACCCAAAACCCAGCCTGATGAAATCCAGCCCCAGGTTGGATCAGATGCAGCGGTTCTGCCGTTTTGGGCGCGGGCAGAAGCCGAACGACAAGAGCGGCTAGAGCGGCTAAAAGTAGAGGCTCTAGAACTGGCAGAATCTGAAGAGGCGACTGTAGCGGCTACGTTAGATGCAGTTCCGCTGGCCGATGCGGAACTGGATGAAAATTTCCTCTGGTCGGCTCAAGTATTAGCCGCTCAAGGGCGACGAGCCGACCAGGTAGACCTAGAAGAAATCACCTGGCTGAAGCGCCTCCGCCAAGGGCTAGACAAAACTCGGCGCAGCCTAATTAATCAACTGCGGTCGATTGTGGGGCAAGGGCCGCTCAATCAAGATGCCGTGCTCGAAATTGAGTCGCTGCTGCTACAGGCCGACGTGGGCGTGGCTGCAACCGATTACATTATTGAGGCACTACAAAGTAAGCTTCGCCAAGAAGCCCTACCCCCCGATGCGGCGATCGCCTACCTCAAAGAAATTTTGCGGGGCATGTTAGACCATCCCGGTGGCCAGCCGATTGACCCAACGTTTTCCCCCACAAGAGATAGCCTCAACATTTGGCTGATGACTGGGGTAAACGGGGCTGGCAAGACGACTACGATTGGCAAAATTGCTCACATTGCCCAAAAATCGGGTTACAAAACCCTCATTGGTGCTGCCGATACCTTCCGAGCGGCGGCGGTGCAGCAGGTAACAGTATGGGGCGATCGCAGCAACGTAGAGGTAATTTCTAACCCCGGCAAAAACACCGATCCTGCTGCCGTGGTGTTCGACGCTATCACCGCAGCTCAGGCTCGGCACACCGAATTGCTGCTGTTAGATACCGCAGGCCGATTGCAAAACAAAAAAAACTTGATGGATGAACTCAGCAAAATTCGCCGCATTATCGACAAAAAAGCACCCAACGCCCAGATTGAATCGCTGCTGGTACTCGATGCCACCCTCGGCCAAAATGGGCTACGGCAAGCCGAGGTGTTTGCGGAAGCTGCCCAGATCAGCGGTGTCGTACTCACCAAGCTTGACGGTACAGCTAAGGGCGGAATTGCTCTCGCAGTGGTACAGCAGTTGGGCTTACCAATTCGGTTTATTGGCGCTGGCGAAGGGATTGAAGATCTGCGTCCCTTTTCCAGCTACGAGTTTGTAGAAGCCCTCCTAAGCGGTTAATCTGCGGTTACGACAGGACGGTAAATTTTTGTGGAAGGGAAAACCACCCTCTCGTTTACATCTCCCCTAGTCTGATTTCTGTATGCCATCTCAGGTTTCTACCACCGAGGAATCTTTACTCCTAACGCAGATTGCGGAACGAGATCAGGCCGCACTAGCGCTGCTTTACGATCGCTATGCTCGTGTTTTGTATGCCGTTGCTTTCAAAATATTGGGTTCAGTAGAAGAGGCAGAAGAGGCCGTATTAGACGTATTTAGCCAAGTCTGGAAAACTGCGGGTCGCTATGACGCTAGCCGTAGCCGAGTAGATGCCTGGTTATTCATGCTGGTTCGCAGTCGGGCACTGGATCGCCTGCGAGCCTTACAGCGAGTCGGCAAAGTGGTGGAGTCGTCTACCGAGGCAGCAAAAGTCATGCCAACTACACAGATCTCAGATCCCGGAGAAGACGTATTAATTAATGAGCGCCGCGATCGCGTCTTAAAAGCGATGCAACAACTCCCAGAAGAACAGCGTCGAGTTTTAGAACTGGCCTACTACCAAGGGCTAACCCATGTCGAAGTGGCAAAGATCACGGGTAAATCTCTTGGTACTGTCAAAACACGAATCCGCCTAGGCCTGGGCAAGCTGCGACAGGTGCTAGATCCGCTAGATTAAAACGCTGTTTGGGCAATAGGCCTCATGCGTGAATTGTTTCCCGGCGGTGCTGGGAAACGATTCGCGCCCTCAAAAAGGCATTCATGCAGGATGTCTATTGCTGAAGAAACGCAACCCTGAAATGTTTCAGCCGTACCAGGCACTACACACAGGTACTAACGCTCAAGCTAGGATAAACCAAGACACACGCACAGACTATGACCTACGAATCCTGCCCTTGCGATTTAGTAACGCTAGAAGCCTTTGAGTTGCTGACCGATGCTGAACGTCAGGTCCTGGAGGGCTACATAGCAGAATGTCCTGAATTGGAGGCTGAACTAGCAGACTTTCGCAGCGCGGTGGCGACAATTCCCTACAGTGCTCCGCCTGCTCCTCTCTCAGACAGCCTCAAGGATCGTCTGTTTGCCCGCATTAACGCTGAACGCTTTGAAGAAAACGTTGAGGAACGGTTCAAAAACCACGCCGAGCCAGAGCTAGAGGAGATGTCTATCGTCCAGGACACCTCGAACTCTAGATTAGTGAACTACCCGTATACCGCTGTAGACTCTCCTCTCAACCAGGTAAAAAAGGCATTTCAGGTAGCGAATGTGCTACTGCGTCAGGCGACGAGTGGCGATCGCTTGACTGTACGGTTTCAAGATTTAGCATGGCAGCCCTACCGGGTGCCAGGGGTAATGGTGGCAATTCTGCATCTAGATCTAGCTAAGCAAGAAGCGTCTGCGCTGCTGCGGGCAGAGCCAGGGGTTCAGTATCCGATCCACCGTCACGCCGTAGATGAAGAAATCTACATGCTGGAAGGCGACTTAATTATTGATGGCCAGGTGTACGGCGCTGGCGACTACATTCGCTCTAAGCCGACCTCGACCCATGCGCCCTCAACGGCAGGAGGCTGTATGTTCTTTGTGCGAACCTCGCTGCATGATGAATATTTTGCTGATCTGGCGCTGCAAGATTAGGGCGGGTTGAAGTAGTGCAACTACAGCGCTTGGCGATCGCCTCGGATCAATTACTGCCGCCCCGCTTAAAGCTAACTCAAGAGCAGCACCACTACCTCTGTCGAGTCTTGCGGCTGGCGGCTGGCGATCGATTTATTGCGATGGATGGGCAGGGGCACTGGTGGCTGGCCGAACTAGAAACGGAAACCACCCAGGCTCAACTGTTAGAAGAACTAACGGCTCAAAATGAGCTGCCGATTCCTGTACTGTTGCTGGTAGCTATGCCCAAAGGCAACGGCATGGATGAGATCGTGCGACAGGCCACCGAACTTGGTGTGGCGGGTATCGTGCCAGTTGTGAGCGATCGCACCCTCCTACAGCCCAGCCCCCAAAAACTAGACCGATGGCGACGGATCGTTCAAGAAGCGGCTGAACAGTCTGAACGCCAGATTATCCCCGAACTTTTTTCTCCCCTCGCTTGGACTGAGGCACTATCGCGCTGGCACCAAACTAACGCAGATTGCTATCTCTGTGAAGCGCGAGGCAGCTATCCGCCCTTATTACAGGTATTATCACGAACCGATTCCCATTCTCTTTACCCCCATTCTCCTTACCAAAGCAATTCGGTAGATAGTTCTGCCCCCATCCGTCCTATTGTCATTGCTACAGGGCCTGAGGGCGGGTGGACTGAACCAGAAGTAAAAGCGGCGATCGCGGCAGGATACAGTCCGGTTTCCCTAGGGAAACGAGTATTGCGAGCTATAACAGCTCCCCTAGCAGCTTTGGCTTTGGTTGCAGCCGCACTAGAAGCTGACATTACTGACAGTTAAATTTTGCGAACTTAACGTTTTGGGGGCTTTTGTTCTACCTTAACCATTAGAAATTAACCATTAGGGTGATGATTGCAGTCAGCACCTTCATTATTTTGCCAACATCCTACTAAACAGCGCTGGCCATGACTACGATTTGCTTGCCAGCAGTTTTCTAAGCATCTTTTTGTGTGACACCGTTCGCGGCTTGAAGGTTCGCAGCTAAGTGTTTCAAGCTTTTTATTCTCATACCAAAAATTTCCTAAACTTAATGGCCGACACCCATCTGTTTCGCAATTCATTTGTTGAAGTTACTAGATAAAAGATGATGGATTCACCATAAAATTTTCCTTAGCTTTGAGCTTCACCCGTCCGATTCATCTGTTGGAATGAGTGTGTTATCCTCCCTACGGATTAAGAGATGACAGTAAGTAGGTGGGCTTAAGTAAATATAAGATCCTAAAACCCTGCGCCGCCCATGCAGCGGGCGGCGCAGGGTTTTAGGATTTGGTTTTTATTTAGGTTGAACTACTTAGTTCCAAACTTGTAACGTTTTTTGCCTGCGCTTCAAAAAAATCATTACACCGCTACCAGAGACAGCTAACAGTATGGAAATAAGCGATATAAAAACAAGGAAGGTTGTAACAATTTTATTTAGGTTGGACTACTCATATCGCATGTGATAATGAGCAAGGGCTGCTTCAGGCGGTCTTCAGATTTTTAGAGAGAACGCTTTTATACCAATGCTCACGGTTGCCCTGCCCAAAGGCAGTTTGTTAGAAGACAGCATTCGCCTATTGCGTACAGTAGGGTTAGACTTTAGCGGCTTTTTAGATCCCTCTAACCGACAGCTCGAACTATGGGATACTAGCCACACCGCCAAGGGGCTACTGGTACGCAACTACGATGTACCTGTCTATGTGGAATATGGTCAGGCGCAGTTGGGCATTATTGGCTATGACGTGTTGCGAGAAAAGCAGCCCCGTGTGGCGCACCTAGCAGACTTGGGGTTTGGACGCTGTCGGATGTCGGTAGCAGTACCCGCATCTAGCCCCTATCAATCTGTGCTGCAACTGCCGCCCCACTGCCGCATTGCGTCCAAATTTGTCCGGTGTGCCCACGACTATTTTCAAAGCCTCGATTTGCCTGTAGAAATTGTGCCGCTCTACGGATCGGTAGAGCTAGGGCCAATTACGGGCATGTCGGAAGCGATCGTGGATTTGGTTGCTAGTGGACGAACGCTTAAAGATAATAACTTGGTTGAAATTGAGCGGCTATTTGAAACCACAGCTCGCTTAATTGCCCACCCGCTTAGCTATCGGCTTAACCAAGACGGGCTAAAGCAGATTATTGATCAACTGCGTCAGGTGGCGATCGCCGAAAATTCAGTGGTTTGAGTTGTTCTCAGGGAATGCTCAACAGGCTTTGGCTTGGGGCGATCGGGTTGCACTCAACTGCGCCCAGTTCAGCAGGGGCAGCAAGTAGAGGTAGCAGGCAAACGGCACAAACCCAAAGCCCACATGCAGCACCGTTGCGGGGACTAATCCGGCGATATTCCACGGAATCAGCGGTGACAGCACGACTACGGTGTTTTCCAGATCTAGCGCGAGGCGATCGCGTCCATCGGGCAATTCTCCATAATTGGGTGCAACAAGCTGCTGGGTGAGTAGGATGGCAATCGTTTGGGTACAGCCAAAGGTGGCGGTGGCAACGCCCACTAGGCAGGTGGTCAAAAAACAGTGGCGGCGTGATTTGACTCCGACGATCACGCGGTCTAGCATCTCCAAAAGGCGCGTTTCAGCAAAGATGCCCACAAATGCGGTAGACAACACCACTACGACCGACACCCGCAGCATCGCCAATATGCCGCCATCTCTAAAAATGGCGTAGAGCGGCGAGGCAGTCTCTAACCGAAACCCTACCGTAATAAATCGGATCACATCTAGCACTGAATAGTGCTGTACTCCAATGGCGAGGGCGATCGCCCCCCCAATACTCCACAGCATCGACTGGGTAACGCTCACTTGAGCGAGTGATAACACCAGAATTATCAGGGCAGGCAATAGGGTAATGGGGTGAATCTGGAAAGCGTGTTGCGTATCGTCCAGAAACCTATAGTTCTCGACCTGCACCGGATTCAGCAGCGACAGCGCCCCATACACGACTATCGACACGCCGAGCGGCAGCAAAGCGGTTTTCCACATGGCTTGAATGTTGCTGTAGAGCTGAGTCTGGGTAATCGACGCGATCAGAATGGCGCTAGAAGACATGGGAGAACTGCGATCGCCAACATAGGCTCCAGCAATAATGGCTCCAGCAATCACAGCCGGATTGACCCCACTGCCGTTTGCCATAATCATCAGCGCTACGCCCACGGTACTGACGGCTCCAAACGAGGTGCCGATTAGCAGCGATACCAGACTGGTTAACCCAAAGGCGGCTAACACAAACCAATTTGGGTTAATTAGCTGAATGCCGTAATAAACAATAGCAGGCACCGTTCCTGCGGCCATCCAGGCAGAGGTAACGGCTCCAATTAATAGCAAAACTTTTAAGACAGGGAACGACTTTTGACTACCTCTAACCGCCATTTTTAATAAATGGTTTAGGCGAAACCCTCGACGCATCAAAATAGTGATAAAAATCGCGATCGCCATTAGCAATGGATAGCCCACGAAGTAGCCCTTCAATGCACTAAAAATAAGTACACAAAAAGAGATTAACAAGGCTAGCAAAATATCCATTTCGATGCTGAATTCTTGTGCTCAATTAAATTGCGATCGCGGTAGATACTTGGTAAACGCCCCCTTCGACTACGCTCAGGGGGCGCTGCTAAAAAAGTTGACTGAGCGGAGCCGAAGCCAACCCTAACGGTGCTGCTAAAAAAGTTAGCTGAGCGGAGCCGAAGCTAACCTCTGCAACTAGCTGTAGCGATCGCCTCAATTCCTGCTAGATCAAGCCGACACATGCGAACACTAGATAAGATTTCAGCTCCCATCGCTTCGTAGAATTTCATCCCGCCTAGATTGGTTTCTGCGACCGTCCAATCTATTCTGGCACAGCCCTTTTCTTGAGCAATTTGCCCAAGCCGCTGCATCAGTTCCCGGCCAATTCCTTGCCCGCGAAAGGCAGGTTTAAGATATAAATCATCTAGCCAGATACCAGGCTTTGCTAAAAAAGTAGAGTAAATGCTGTGATAGCTAGAAAATCCAATCACTTCTCCTTCCACCTCAGCTAATAGGATGGACACCAGGCTAGGATTGCCAAATAAATCTTGCTGTAATTGAGCTACTGTTGTCTGAACAGAATTAGGACAGCCATCGAAGCTTGCCTTAAGTTGAATTAACTGAAAAATAGTGTCTAAATCTGCAATTGTGGCTGGACGAATCGTGTATGTTTGCTGAGAAATAGGATTCATAGATGACTTGCTGATTAGAAGTTGCTTTAAAATTCTATTGCTGTTGTCACGTCATTCCCGTGAAAACGGGAATCTATTGCTCTGTCTAAGCAATCGTTCTATCCTGTTTTCACGGAAATGATGGACAGTGGAATGGATTTGTGGATTCCCGTTTTCACGGGAATGACGGAGGAATTACTTAGGGCATAAGATCACAGCTAATCGCCTTTGAACCATTCTCTTAGTGGCGATCGCCCTCTCCTAGCATGAAGCGCCACAGAGATAGAATCAAAGCCTGATGTAGATACCTTCTATCGATAAAATCGATAGATACTAGAAGGAGATTTAGGTATTGATAGAAGGGAATAGAGCAAGGCGGTTTCGACCCCAATGGATGACATTAGCGATAGTCGATTGAAACTTTCTCAACTGCGAGCCTTTGTTACCGTTGCCCAGCACGGCAGCTTTAGCACGGCGGCACTGGAGTTAGGACTATCCCAATCGACAATGAGCCATGCGATCGCCTCTCTCGAAACAGAATTGGATGTAGTGCTACTGAATCGAGGGCGACACGGGGCTAGTCTCACCCATGATGGGGAACAGATTTTGCCAGAGGCGCAGCAAATTCTGGCACTGCTCGATTCGATCCGCAAGAAAGCCAATCTAGCCAAAGGGCTAGAAGCGGGGCAGGTGCGGATTGCCACGGTGCGAAGTGTAGCTACACATCTGTTGCCGGAAGCGATCGCCCAGTTTCGCGAAAAGTTTCCTGGCGTTGGCATTTCCCTGAGCGAATGCGACCACTATCCCGAAGTAGAACAAATGCTCCGCAATGGTCAAGCTGAAGTTGGCTTTATTCTATTGCCTGCTGCTGTCGAATTTGAAGTATGGGAGCTATGCCGAGATGAGTTCGTGGCTCTTTTGCCGCCCAATGCTCCCGTTCAGAAAACACCCCTGACCTGGGAGCAATTTGCTAGCTACCCGCTGATTATGACCCCATCGGCCACTCCCCATTTACACGCGCGCCTGATTCGTGCCCATTTAGAACGGTTTGGGCAGGTACTGCCGATTACCTACGAGGTCAAAGAAGACTCCACGGTAATTAGCATGGTGCGGCGGGGACTGGGGGCTACGATTATGGCGCGCCTTGCCGCCGAACCGATTCCACCCGAAATTCAGATCCGCAGTCTACCAGAACCGCTAGAACGTATTATCGGTGTAGCCGTCGTGGGCAATGCGCTGCTGTCACGGGCGGCGATCGCATTTCTAGACGTGCTGCGAGCAGTAAGCCTTGAGCGATCTGCGGCTTCTTGAAGCAGTCGCAGATCTTGACCTACAGAATCACGCCCTGACGGGCGGGCAGCGTCAAAGAAAGGGTGTGATCTTGCCAAGTTAGATCTGCCGTGCCGTAAAGCAGGCGATCGCCCTTCATATCTCCCAGTCCCGCCAGATCTTCCGGCAGATCTAAGCTGAACTGGACTGGTTCAGTGCCAATATTGACGGCGACAATTCGGGTTTCCGATTCCAGCGTACGAGCAAAGGCGTAGACTGTCCCCTTGGCGTAGAGCACACGATAGTGACCTGTTTGCAGCGCCGGGTAAGCATGGCGCAGGGCAATTAACTGCTTGTGGTAGTTCAATACCGCTTCGTTCCAGTGGGTTTGGGGCGGAAAGCCCCGGCGACTGTCGGGGTCGATGGCACCGAGTAGCCCAATCTCGTCGCCGTAGTAAATGCTAGGAGCGCCGGGGAAAGTAAACAGCAGCAGCGTTGCCAGTTCTACACTTGCCGCATCGCCCTGGGCAATGGTAAGCAAGCGAGCGGTGTCGTGGCTGTCTAGCAGGTTGAGTTGGGTGAGCTGAATTTCCCACGGGTAAAGCGTTAAAAGCGCCTCCATTTTGGCGGCGTACGCATCGGCACTCAGGGCTGGATAGGTGGTATAGGAGCGGTCTTGCACCTCAGCTTTATCCACGCGATCGCCCGCTACAAACGCAATAGTGGGGCCGGTAAACAAGTAATTCATCACCCCATCAAACTGGGTGCCGTCTAGCCAGTGCCGTGCGTCTTCCCAAATTTCGCCCACAATGTAAGCGTCGGGGTTAATGGCTTTGACGCGATCGCGAAACTCTTGCCAAAACCCAGACACCGCAATTTCATTGGGCACATCTAATCGCCAGCCGTCAACGCCGAGCTTGATCCAATACTCCGCCACCTGCATCAAGTACTCTCGCACGGCAGGATTGGCATGGTTGAACTGCGGCAGCGCTCGATTGTTTGCCCAACCGACATAGTTGGCAGGCTTGCTGCCGTCATAGGCCGACAGCGGCCACCCTTCGATCTGAAACCAATCCAGCCAAGGAGAATACGGCCCATTCTCTAAAATATCGTTAAAGAAGAAAAATCCGCGACTGGCATGGTTAAATACCCCATCTAGCACTACGCGCATCCCTCGCTGATGGGCAGCTTCTAGCAGGGTTTCTAGTGCCGCATTGCCGCCTAATAACGGGTCAACCTGGTAGTAATCGTGAGTGTGGTAGCGATGGTTAGAGGCCGATTGAAAAATCGGTGTGAAATAAATGGCGTTGATGCCCAACTCTTGCAAATAATCCAGTTGCTCGATTACACCCCATAAATCTCCCCCCTTATACCCTTGGGGCGTGGGGATGTCGTGCCAGGGTTCTAGCGGCGCGGAGCCAAATACCGGATGGGGCTGGCTACATCGAGCAAAGCGATCGGGGAAAATTTGATAAAAAACGGCATTTTTGACCCAATCTGGCGTGCAAATTTGCATAGTGTATTTTAATGAGACGGTAAGGGGTTGGCAGGCGCACAGTTCACTATAAAACTCAATTCCTATCCGCTAGCTGTCAGACCAGTCCGGCAAGGAAGATTTATTTCTTTAGTCTTAAATCTTGTTCACACAGCTCTCTGCCCAAAGATAGAAGAGGCTGTCTTATCAGCCCGTTTAGCTTCGATCGCTTAAACTTGCGCCCAAAATCTTCTAAAAAAGGTGTCATTCTTTTAGCCGATCCCCTTGCAAACAAACACATGTCACATCACACTGTACTTGGGAGAAGACTGGCAGTTAAGAGGCAGTTAAGGGGTTATTGTGAAACGAGTTTTAGCCATTATTTTGGGTGGTGGTGCCGGCACTCGCCTGTATCCTTTAACAAAGCTTCGGGCCAAGCCTGCCGTGCCGCTAGCAGGGAAGTATCGCTTGATCGATATCCCGGTTAGCAACTGCATTAATTCAGATATTTATAAGATTTACATTCTGACCCAGTTTAATTCTGCGTCTCTCAATCGCCACATTTCCCGGACGTATAGTTTTTCTGGTTTCCATGAAGGGTTTGTAGAAATCCTGGCGGCGCAGCAAACCCCCGAAAATCCCAACTGGTTCCAGGGCACGGCTGATGCAGTACGCCAGTATCTCTGGATGTTTAACGAATCTGATGTAGATGAGTACTTGATCTTGTCGGGCGACCATTTGTACCGAATGGACTACAGCGATTTTGTGGAGCGACACCGCGAAACCAACGCTGATGTGACTATTTCGGTTTTGCCAATGGACGATGCACGAGCCTCAGACTTTGGTTTGATGAAAATCAACGATGCGGGACGAATTGTAGATTTTTCTGAAAAGCCCAAAGGCGACGCGCTCAGGCAAATGCAGGTGGATACCACTGTTCTGGGATTAACCCCCGAAGAGGCGATCGCCAAACCCTACATTGCGTCAATGGGCATCTATGTTTTCAAAAAAGAGGTGCTGTTTAACCTGTTAAGGCGCGCCACTGAGCAAACCGACTTTGGCAAAGAAATCATCCCCAATTCTGCCAAAGAGTACAACGTTCAGGCCTATTTGTTTAACGACTACTGGGAAGATATCGGTACCATCCGCTCGTTCTACGATGCCAACTTAGCGCTTACCACCCAACCTCAACCACCCTTTAGTTTTTACGACGAAAAGGCTCCGATCTACACCCGAAGCCGCTACCTGCCACCCAGTAAACTCCTTAATTGCGCCATCACTGAATCGATGATTGGCGAAGGGTGCATTCTCAAAGAGTGTCAGATTCATCACTCGGTTTTAGGTATTCGCAGTCGCGTCGAATCGGGTTCTGTCATTCAAGATAGTTTGCTAATGGGAGCTGACTATTACCAACCCTTTACAGAACAAAATGTAGATTGTCCGAGCGACAAGGTGCCTGTGGGTATTGGAGCTAATACAACCATTCGTGGTGCCATCATCGACAAAAATGCCTGCATTGGCTGCGATGTAAAAATCATCAACAAAGACAATGTAGAAGAAGCTGTGCGTGAGGAAATGGGCTTTTGCATTCGCAATGGCATTGTGGTAGTGCTGAAGAATGCGATCATTGCGGATGGTACCGTAATCTAGCCGATTGGGAACCGCCTGCTGTGCCCACGCCTGATTTCATTTTGCTCATCGGCCTTCCGGGTAGTGGTAAGTCCACTCTGTCTGGGCATTTGATGACGCAAGGACAGCATCGAATGGTGATCTCGACGGATGCTATTCGGGCACAGCTATTTGGCAATGAGGCAAATCAGGGCTGTTGGCAGCAGATTGAGCAAGAGCGGCAGCGAGCATTTACAGTAGCAGCGCGGCAAATTGTTCAAGGGCAGCGAGATGCGGTAATTTACGACGCTACCAATGTAGTGCGACGGCAGCGACGAGAGGCGATCGCCCTGGCGCGACAGGTCGGTTTTGTAAACATTATGGGAGTATGGCTGGACATACCGTTAGCGCTATGTTTAGAGCGCAACCAGAGGCGCGATCGCCGCGTTCCAGAGGCGGTGATTCAGCGCATGCATCGACAATTGTGTGGGGCTGAGCCTAGCCTGCAAGATGGATTGGATATGCTGGTACGTTACATTGCTGTCAACTAGCCCATACGTATGACCCACAAGGCATTGCATAATTAAGGTACTAGTTTGTGATTGAGTAGCCCGCTCTGTGGGTTTCTCAATCACAAACTAATGTCGATTACCAGAATGCGACAGATTGAAACAGATTATTTAGAATTTTATTGGGTAGCTACTCACCCAACCTGAGTAAGTTTGGATTGAGATCTCGCAAAGGAGATGACACGATGGCAGCGGCCGATTTTAGAGACTACTACGCCATCTTAGGAGTTAACAAAACAGCTAGCTCAGACGCTATAAAGCAGGCTTACCGCAAACTAGCGCGGCAATATCACCCTGACCTAAACCCCGGCGATAAATCGGCTGAGGCTCAATTTAAGGACATTAACGAAGCTTACGAAGTCCTGTCAGATAGCGATAAACGCCAGAAATATGACCAATTTGGCCAGTACTGGAAACAGTCTAGCGGCTCGGCACCAGGAGACTTCGGAGGCTTTGATTTCAGCCAATACGGTAATTTCGACGATTTTATTAACGAGTTACTAGGTCGCTTTGGTGGAGGTGCGCCAGGTGGTGCATACAATTCGCGCTACAGAACAGGCGCACCAGGCGGGGGTGACTTTGGCAACTTTGGCGAGCCGTCTACAATGACGGGTGTAGACCTAGAATCCACCTTGACACTAACGTTGGCAGAGGCATTTAATGGGGTGCAAAAACGGCTTAGCCTAGGTTCCGAAATTATTGACGTGAGAATACCTGCTGGGGCTAAGCCCGGTACCAAGATCCGAGTGCGAGGCAAGGGACAAGTAAACCCCTCTAATCGGCAGCGCGGCGACTTGTACCTCAAGATTGAGGTGCAGCCCCATCCCTTTTTCCAGTTTGATGGAAATAATCTGGTATGCGAGGTGCCGATCGCCCCAGATGAAGCAGTACTGGGAGCCTCAATTGAAGTGCCAACACCCGAAGGTATGGTAACAATGAATATTCCAGCCGGAATTCGGTCGGGTCAGATCCTGCGATTGCGCGGTAAAGGCTGGAGTAGCCCTAAAGGGGACAGGGGTGACCAATTGGTTAAGGTGGCGATCGCACCCTCCAAAGACTTAAGTGACATCGAGCGGGAATGTTATGAAAAAATCCGCGCCAATCGCAGCGTTGACCCCCGTAGCTCCCTCAAGCAGGTGCGCCTCTAGGGCTATCCTCCTGCGGCGTTGCTGAATAGATAATGGTTTGGGAATGTTTTTGAATGGAAAACCTTCGGTTTTCCATTCAAAAACATTCCCGATTCAGCACTGCCGAACTGGTTTGATTGGCTAACATTCTTCCGATCGCCGCGTTTCGAGGGGCAAAAAGATAGTCAAGACTTCCCCTTGCTGAGGACGCTGTTTAACAATTAGCTTGCCACCTAGGGCTTGAAATAGGTTTTTTGTCACCCCTAAACTGAGGCTAAGGCTACCCGTTTCAGGTTGAAACATTAACAATTGTCCCAACGCTTTAAGCGGGGGGACAAAGGCATGGCTCATCGCTGAAGCATTGTCGCCTGGGCTAGTCTCTGCCGTGGTCTGGGATTCAAATTGTAGTTTGAGCTGATGCCCTGCCAACTCTACACGAACCTGAATATGGCTTCCAGGAGCGAGGGTTTGAGTAATTCGATCGACCAATCCAGTGAGCACCTGGTCAAACATACTGGGATCGGTAACAACCTTCGGCAGCGTCGGCGGCAGAATTACATCCAGCGTAAGCCCGCGCTGACTGGCCAGTTGTTGCCAGCGAGAAATGTTTTGCTGAAACACTTGAGCCAAAGAGATAGGTGCTAATGCGGTCAGCGGACGTTTCATAGCGCAGGTTTCTAGTTCTGCCGCCCGAAAGATCAGATTAAAGCGGTCTATTTGCTCTGTACATTCTTGGTCAATAATGCCCAGGCGCTTAAGCACATCTGGGCTAAGGTCTTTACGTTTTAGCAATAGCCGGGTCAGCGTTCGAATCGTGGTCAGAGGTGTGCGAACTTCGTGGGCGATCGCCTGCAATAGCTCCATGTCAAAACTTTCTTTACTTTGAGCCAGTTGTTCTAGCGATCGCTCCGTGTCTCCTGATTTTCCACAAGGGGCGACGGTTGAATTGGCGATCGTTTTAACAGCCCACTGCTCACTAGATCTAGATTTTCCCTGCGCTTCAATCACAGATTTGCCAAGGGTTTCGCCTACCTGATCTGCTGATACCATCTTCAGCGATGCGGGAACTATCATGCCCTGATCGCGATGATTCGCTATGGAGTTGTCTTGGTGCTCGTTTCTATGAACTGGTTTGCTATGAGCCGTGTTGTTATGGGTAGGGCTGAAGGATTCTACGGCAACATCCCACTCTATCGGTTGAGGTAAATGCGCCAGCATCAACTGGCTAAACTGCATTACCGTTTTGTAGTCGGGTGCGATCGGCGCAAATTTCTTGGCTTGCGCTTCTACAGGATTAATAAACTGTGACCCACTAAACAGCAACCGGGCGCGCAGTGCTTGCCATGCTTGAGTCACCACGTCGGGATCAAACGAAAACAAAAACGCGGGATTCCCAACAGCGTTTTCACCCAGCACCATCACCAAGCCAAACTGAGGGGTGAGCACCAAGCAAAATTGCTCAGCAGCGAGGGGATCATTCGTCATTAGGGGAATCGTGCCCGCCGTCGAAACTGTTTCTGGGGACAAATTTGCCGCAGGTAACAAACGAAAAGGCATCAGACTCGCCAGCCCTAACGTATCGACAGTAAAATTCCAGGTGGCAAGTTGGGCAACTAAGTTAGGTTGCTCAATTACTGGTAGAGGCCCCGACAACACAACCCCCCGCACTAACGGCAGGCAGGGAGATGGAGCCTTCAACGCTGCACTGGCTGAAGCGGCCTCTGCATCCAGTTCCGTTAGATCTAGTTCTACTAGGGGCTGTAGCATAGCATTGAGAGCCGCGATCGCCCCAAACCAATCTCGCTCAGCCTTCAGCCGCTGCTGGGCAGCGAACTTTAGTTGCCCACCCCTTGGTTCTACAAACCCTGGCTCACGGTGGGCAACCACCTCACTTAGAGTCGGTAGATACCACTTATACACGTCCCGCACGTCCCTCAGCAGTTAGCCAATCTTTTTCAGATAGTCCTAAATCGGTAAGGATTTTTTGATGGGCGAGCTTCGCTCGCCCATCAAAAAATCCTTACGTCAATACCACTACCCTTTTTCAGAGGCAGCATACGGTTATGGTTTGAGTATGTTGTTTTGAAAGTGCCTTCAGCGTACCTTTCAAAACAATCAACAACACATCTAGAAACTTACCGCAGCATATGCAGTCTTTCTGCCCTCTCTAAAACGATACTCGGCAATCTCCAAAAGAGCCTAGCCATATAACCGAACCAAACAGTCGCGATCTCCCCCGATAAGTAGATGGGCGTAATTAAATATAAAACCTTAAAAGTCTGCGCCGCCCGATGTGCGGGCGGCGCAGACTTTTAGAATCTTGTTTTTATTTAGGTTGAACTACTTAGGAGCAATGCTTCTCGACTCAGAGTAGGTCAGTCAGGTTGATTTTAGCCATTATGCAGATGGTATTGAGCAACTGTGAGTAGAGTAGAGCGATCGCTCTGCGGTCGTCATCCAACTAACTCCGTCCTGCCGGATTTGCCGGATTCCTTGCCGGATCAGGGTGCTAATCTGCTGCTGGCGTTCGTTGGAGCTATAAAGCAACGTTGGATCAATTGCCAAGTACTCTATGTCATCCGTTAGGGCATAGAGACCGGGAATCCGCGTGAGCACATAGGCCACAAGCATTTGACGAACCGCAGAGGAGGGTACTGCACAAGACGGCACCGGATTGGGATTTGTATTTAGAAATTCGTCTACATCTGCGGTCACAACAAACAGCGCCAAGTTGACGATTGTGCTGGTCATATAAATATTTTTAAAGAATCTTAAAGAAGCTCAACGATTCAAAACTAAATTTCTCGATTTTGCTCTTGGTCACCAGGGACAATCATGTAGAAAAATAACTTTCCCTTGCACATATTTTACAAAACCTGAGGTGAAGGCGAGAGAAAATCTGCACAGTCTATAGAATTTGGGTTCAAATCTTAATACTGACGGCAATGTCCAATTGCCCAAACCCGGTTGTTTGTGTGAGAACTGCGTAGAGAGCAGTTTTATGAAAAGAGCACTTTTATAAAAACAAGGTGTCTTCCTAAACTACAAACCTAGCAACTGCTCTTGCTCTACCCTAAGTTTTCGCTCTCAGCTAGTAGCCCTTAATTCCATGATGCCTAGCCACAGGTAAAAAAATTGGTAGTCCTAAATTGGTAATGATTTTTTGAAGCGCGGGCTTTGCCCGCGCTTCAAAAAATCATTACATCAATACCACTACCAAAAAATTGAGAGGAATAGAGTGAGCGATCGCCTTAAATGGAGCGTCAAAATAGATCTATGCAGAATCTATGTAGATTAGATCCATACTTTTGGAGTGAGGGATGACCCTGATCGTTTGTCCGGGTATCCATAGTCCCGACTTAACTCAGAGCTTTCTGGCTAATTTGGGAATTGAGACCGATCCACTGCTAACGACCTCGCCTTACGATGTGCTGGTATTTCCAGCAGAACGCTATCCTGCATACTCCACGCTTCACTTGCTCGACTTTTTGCTGCATCAATTCAGTAACCCCCTGACTAATCCGGCTGGTCTAGCTAGTTCAACTGATTCGCTGCAAGCCAAACGATCGCAAATTCCTAAGCTAGCTGCGATCGAGATGCCGCTCGTGTTTTTAGGGTTTAGTGCGGGTGTGGTAGGAGCCATTGGAGCAGCTCATCTTTGGCAGTGGTTGGGTGGAACTGTGAAGGCGCTCATTGCGGCAGATGGCTGGGGAGTCCCGCTCTATGGCAATTTCCCAATTCATCGAATCAGCCACGATTACACCACACATTGGAGTTCTGCTCTACTAGGTGCTGGCGCTGAGGGCTTCTATGCTGACCCGCCGCTGCCTCATCTAGATCTGTGGCGATCGCCCCACACTACGCGAGGCTGGCAAACGCGCCCGACGGCTTGGTTCGATCCAGCCCTCGTCGAGGTTTCCTCGCCTCAGCTCACCACCACTGCCGAGTTTCTCTTAGCGCTGCTGAAGCAATATGGCGAGGGATAATAGCCGCCGTGAACAACCGCGTGACGTTGCTCCCATCCTCCCTACTGGTAAGTAGGTGGGCTTAATAAGTAGGTGGGCTTAATTAAATATAAGATTCTAAAGCCCTGCGCCGCCCGCACAACGGGCGGCGCAGGGTTTTATAGCTGTCGCCACAAAGGTTAGGACACTGGGATCAAAGGGGGTGTGGGGGCTTTGCCCCCAGCCAGGGGTTCCACCCCTGCACCCCGTCCTAACCAATCCGTCTATGGCTTTAGAATTTGGTTTTTATTTAGGTTGAACTACTTAGGGATCAGCAAACAAAAATCATCCCGGTGTCATTCCCGCGCAGGCGGGAATCCACGATAAGCCTTCTGCTTGAGCCGGTATCTTATTTCAACGCAGTTCCCTTAGTTCTAACCTGGCGGTGATTTTGGTGTTGCTGATTTCACGTATGAAGTTTTTTTGAAAGGGGCGCTCAGCACCCCTTTCAAAAAAACTTCATACCCAGATTAAGCAATGCCGTGATTTTTTGGAGCGCAGACTTTGCCCGCCCTCCAAAAAAACATCCCATCAACCCCCCTGCCTCCCCAGGTTATCAATTCCTGATAGTCTGCTCGACAGGATCGCGATATCAGAACTAGACTGGGATATTAGCATTTTGTGCATCAAGATACAGATTCTTAAACTATGCGTGAAGTCTTGCCTGCCACTCCAATGACTGTCTCACCCTCCCAAAATTCTGAACTCCAGACATCGGTTTCTCCCAAGTCCACCTCGGTTATGGTGTCGCCTGGTCTTTTGCCCATTCGGTCAACGGGTGCTGCGGCATTGATGGACAGTCTGGTGCGGCATGGCGTAAAGCATATTTTTGGCTATCCCGGTGGAGCAATTCTGCCGATTTATGACGAACTGTATCAATCAGAAGCGCGTGGCGATCTGAAGCATATTCTGGTGCGGCATGAGCAGGGCGCGGCTCACGCGGCTGATGGCTATGCGCGGGCTACGGGTAAAGTCGGCGTTTGTTTTGGCACCTCTGGCCCTGGCGCAACCAATCTAGTGACGGGTATTGCTACCGCCCAAATGGACTCGATCCCCATTGTGGTGATTACTGGGCAGGTGCCACGGAGCGCCATTGGCAGCGATGCATTTCAAGAAACCGATATCTATGGCATCACGCTACCGATTGTAAAACACTCTTACGTAGTGCGCGATCCCAAGGACATGGCGCGGATTGTGGCAGAGGCGTTCTACATTGCCCGATCTGGCAGACCTGGCCCCGTTTTGATTGACGTTCCTAAAGATGTGGGTCTAGAAGAATTTGCCTATGTGCCTGTAGAACCGGGCAGCGTCAAATTACCAGGGTACCGTCCTACAGTTCGAGGTAACCCACGTCAAATTGCTCAGGCGCTGAAGCTAATTCGTCAAGCAAAACAGCCCTTGCTCTATGTAGGGGGCGGCGCTATTTCTGCCGATGCTCATGCTGAGATTCGTGCTTTGGCAGAGCGGTTTCGGCTTCCGGTGACTACAACGTTGATGGGTAAGGGGGCATTCGATGAACATCACCCCCTGTCCGTTGGGATGCTGGGTATGCATGGTACCGCCTATGCCAACTACGCCGTTACAGAATGTGATTTGTTGATTGCGGTGGGTGCCCGATTTGATGATCGGGTAACGGGTAAGTTAGATGAGTTTGCCAGCCGTGCCAAAGTCATTCATGTGGATGTTGATCCAGCAGAAGTGGGCAAAAACCGCACGCCCGATGTACCCATTGTGGGAGATGTGCGCCATGTGCTGTCGGAACTGCTGCGGCGCGATCGCGACGACGGTATTGCGCCTGAACCTAACCTCACCCAAGCATGGCTTGAGCGAATTGACCGCTGGAAGGCAGATTACCCCTTAACCGTACCCCATTATACGGATACCCTCTCGCCACAGGAAGTCATTGTAGCGATCGGCAATCAAGCGCCCCAGGCTTACTACACAACCGATGTTGGGCAGCACCAGATGTGGTCTGCTCAATTCCTCAAAAATGGCCCTCGCCGCTGGGTTTCTAGTGCTGGGCTGGGCACGATGGGATTCGGTATGCCTGCCGCCATGGGTGTAAAGGTGGCATTACCCGATGAACAGGTTATTTGTATTAGCGGCGACGCTAGCTTCCAAATGAACCTACAGGAACTGGGTACATTGGCACAGTATGGCATCAACGTTAAGACCGTGATCATCAATAACGGTTGGCAGGGCATGGTGCGCCAGTGGCAAGAAGCATTTTACGGCGAGCGCTACTCGTGCTCTAACATGCAAACGGGTATGCCCGATTTTGTCATGCTGGCGAATGCATTTGGGATCAAAGGCATCGTAGTTCACGATCGCGCTGATTTAGCAGGGGCGATCGCCGACATGTTGGCTCACGACGGGCCAGTCCTCATGGACGTACACGTCAACCGCAACGAAAACTGTTACCCCATGGTGGCACCGGGTAAGAGCAATGCTCAAATGATTGGCCTACCAGAGCGTCCTCAACCCGATGTCGTTAATGCCCCTGCCATCTGCGACAACTGTGGTGCCGAAAGCTTGCCTACCAACAACTTCTGCCCTACCTGTGGCACGAAGATTTAGCCTAGGACTCGTGCTTTGGACTCGCACTGTTGAATGATGCGGCTGAATGATGCGGCTGAATGCTGCGGCTGAATGCTGCGGCTGAATGCTGCGGCTGAATGCTGCGGCTGAATGATGCGGATGTACCGCACCCGCATCATTCAGCCTCTTCTTCCACACCATAGGGAAACATCGCCCTCTCACGCAATATCACCCAAGCAGAGACCTCATCATTCAGCCTCTTCTTCCACACCATAGGGAAACCCTGACTGGTCTGCCACAAGCATTAGATGTTTAGAGGTGGCACGAGTAGGTCGGTAGACCCCCTTTTCCCACTCACTAACAGTTTGCTGACGCACCCCCATTTCGTCTGCTAGTTCGTTTTGGGTTAGCTTCATGTGTAGACGCAGTGCCTTGACTAGTTCGCCGTTCCAAATCACTGCCCCGTTGACCTGCTGAACTGTGTAGCGATCAGGCGGTTTACGGAACGTAACGGTTTCGGACTCTAAGGCGAGCACATGAACCCAGTAGTCTGCTCCCCGCCATGCAACCGCTTGCAACGCGCCTCGGCTACGATTACTCCACCATGCGCGCTGCTGGCGAGCCGAGGTGGGCAAAGACACTCCCATCAAGCGTTCAATTTCGGCAAAAGTCAAACACACCTCTGAGCGATCGCACTGCTTGAGGTATGCCAATAGGGGCTGATATTTGCTGTCTCCTTTCACATCACCAAGCGTTTTACTAAACGGTTTAAATTACACGGTAAAGGGTATCACGCTCTGTCACTAAAATACGCTCAATCTCTAAAATTAAAAATTAAGAGTTAGAACTTACGCGGTTGAATGACATTGTTGGCGCGAAGCACCCACAATATCATTCAACTCTCATCATTCAACTCTCTAGTTCTTTCGGCTGCTCTGTAAGTAGGTGGGCTTAAGTAAATATAAGATCCTATAGCGGTAGCCATGATCAATAGGACGCCTCCCTGTCATTCCCGCGCAGGCGGGAATCCATCTGCTCGATAGGTGCCAGCGTCATTCCCGCGCAGGCGGGAATGACGCTGGCATGTCCTAAGCTTTTTGACTATGGCTATATGTCTTGTTTTTCCACCCGCTGTTGTAAGTAGTTCAACCTAAATAAAAACAAGATACTAAATGTCTGTGCCGCCCGCTGCGGGGGCGGCACAGACTTTTAGAATTTTATGTTTAATTACGCCCATCTACTTACATAAGTCTTGTTGAGAGAGCAATAACGCCCATTTTTCATTGGGATTATGCTGATGAGAGATGGCGACATCTGTATGAAGAGAGGTAAGGAAGAAGGCATTGGAGCAAAAACTGAAGTAAGCTGCTGATTTTTGTTGATCTGATTTTTGTTAATCTATGGACTTGATAAAATTTAAAGACTTGATTCAGAGACTTAATCGAAGGGTCTAGTGGCTCGTTGCAAAAGTTGCCTCAAAAAGTTACCTCAACAATAAAATGGTCTCTTAAAGGTAGCTTTTGCACACATGCACGAAGATTAAGGCTTTCACGCTATTTTTCGAACAGATTCTCAGGATTGATCTAAGATTCTTAGTAAACTACAGCTTTACACAGCATCTTCCTTCTCATCAAATCCTAGAAAACAGTCCGTCCACTCTTGAGGTGAATTTGAACCACAAGACTTATAGACCGAACCAAGTGGCAACGCCGAGGACTAGAAAATTTATTAGGCCAGTTAGTCTTCGAATTAAACTGCTAGTCGGCTTCAGCGTGGTTTTTAGCTTAGTGTTCGCTGGAGCGTTTTACTGGTTTTATTCCTACACGACTGAGAAGGTTGTGGCACGTCTTCGAGCAGACATGCGCTCTACTTTAATAGGAGCGCTTACGGGGGTAGATGTCAACGAGTTGATGGCACTTTACTCTACAGGCAAGCCAAACGCTGAAGGGTTTTCGGACGATCCTCGCTACTTGAGACAGCTTGCTTGGCTTGAAACAGTTCATAGTATTGAACCACGAGCATGGTTCTACTCCTATGCTATTGGCCCATCGGCTACTAACCGTCGAGTGGGCGAACCTGCCGTAGCTCCGAGCGACCCAGAAATTGTTTATCTGGTGGATTTGTGGTCGTTGTATGACACAACCAAGGCTGCTAGATTTCTAGAGTCTGATACAGCGGGGATTTCCGCCCGTAGGGTACTGCGTCAAGGGAAATTAGAGGAATCAGAACTATATTCTGACAAATGGGGAACCTGGATTTCTGCC
The DNA here is from genome assembly GCA_038321765.1 of Elainellales cyanobacterium. GTDB lineage: Bacteria > Cyanobacteriota > Cyanobacteriia > Elainellales > Elainellaceae > CASBQJ01. The sequence continues at coordinate 14,112 of JBBQFG010000003.1, read as the reverse complement.
TTTGCACCGCTGAAAGATCAGTCTGGGAAAGTGGTGGCGGTGCTGGGATTAGACATTGATGCAGGGTATGTACGGCAATTGCAGCAGGCGATTCGAGGTCGCGTGATTGTATCGTTTGTTGTGACTTACAGCGTCTTTTTTGGGCTGATTTATGTGCTGTCGGGTATTTTGACGCGCCATTTAGCAGAACTAACCCATTCGGCGAAGCAGATTGGGGTAGGTAATTATGTTCTGGATCTTTCGTCAGCTCAAAATGCTCAGTTTCCCGATGAGATGACAACTCTGGCAGAGGTGTTTACTGGAATGGTGGAAAGTATCCGCATCCGTGAGCAAATGATTCGAGAGGGAAAGGAAACAGAAGATGAAATGCGGTTGGCATTGGAAGAAGAGCGAGAAGTGAATGAGTTAAAGTCTCGCTTTATATCGATGGTATCTCACGAGTTACGGACACCGCTAACCGTCATCCGCACATCGTTGGAGCTACTGGATCGGTATGGACATGTCGCGTCTGAAGAAAAGCGACAGAAGTATTTTCAGCGTAGCCGAGTGGCGATCGCCACGATGAACCAATTGATTGAAGACGTGCTGGTTATTGGTAAAGCAGAGGCAGGAAAGCTGGAATTTAATCCATCAGTGGTGGATTTAAGCCTGTTTTGTAAAGATTTGATAGAGGAAGCTCGAATGGGGTTGGAGCACCACAATCCGATCGACTTTAATGACGATGGTTCATGCGGTTTGGCCTATTTGGACCCCAAGCTACTATGGTCAACTTTAAATAACCTACTTGTTAACGCCATCAAGTATTCTCCGGCGGGAACTCCGGTTGAGTTTGCCGTATCGTGTAGTGGAAATCTAGCTACGTTTCAGGTGCGAGATCAGGGAATTGGTATTCCCGAAGCGGATCAACCCCGGTTGTTTGAATCATTTCACCGAGCCAGCAATGTCAATACGATTCGGGGAACAGGCTTAGGGTTGGCAATTGTTCAGCAATGTGTAGTGCAGCTACAGGGAGAAATTAGCTTTATTAGCGTTGAGGGGGTAGGCACTACCTTTACGGTTAAGGTTCCTCTAAATTTGCACGCAGAGCAACTATCGTCATCAGAGTGGTTGATACAGACAGATCAGTAGACCTCCTGCGTAAATCGTTTCCCGGCTGCGCTGGGAAACGATTTACGCTCTCAAAAAAGCATTTATGCAGGAGGTTTAGTCTATTCAGCAGTAGAACCTTCAAAAATTAGACAATTTCGACAATATTTCGACAATCAATATTTCGACAATATTGTCGAACATTACCCCGTCAAACCTGTTAGCTAAGTAGGGAAACCATATGCAGGCTAAACCTGAGCTGCGATCGCCCGTTAATAAGGTGATGACTATTGCCAACGCCTTTCGCTGGGTGGGTTGGATCAGCTTATGTCTACAAGTTGGTTTTGGGATAGCCACGGCTGTTACTCTTGCCTTGGCCGCCCGATCTAGCCCCGTGTTAGGTGAAGAGCCAACTCCTGGCATTACCATCGGCATTTTTTGGGCTGTTTGCGGCAGTGTGATGTTGCTGGTGGCGATCGCCATCACGGTGCGTTACCTCAACATGGCTCGTCTACTGCTGCTGCCTGATGCCGAGCAGCATCCCAAAACAGGTGAAACGTTTCGGACGCTGCGGCTTGCCACGCTTTTAGGATTAGTGGGTATAGCTGTCATGCTAGTCGGGGCTGGATCGAGTGTCGCACTGCTGTTGGCAAAAGCGACTGCCCAACTTTCTGGAGCAGCCAACTATAGCGATCCGCAACGCGTTGTTCGTGCTCTAGATTTATATGTGGTGGCAGCTAATTTAAACGGGATTGCAGCTCACTTCGTCGGTGCAACAGCGGCTTTGGGCTTAAACGATTGGTTACGAAAGCAATAAGTAGGTGGGCGTAATTATAGCGGTTCTCGGTCGAGTGCAGTACACTTTCAGCCCTGAAACCCTTGCCAGTCAGGAGCCGATCGTACCTCACCCGTTTAGGAACCGCTATAAACATATAGCCATAGTCATAAAGCTTAGGACATCCCAGCGTCATTCCCGCGCAGGCGGGAATCCACCCCCGCACCTATCGAGCAGATGGATTCCCGCCTGCGCGGGAATGACAGGGAGGCGTCCTATTGATCGTGGCTACCGCTATAAAACCCTAAAACCCTGCGCCGCCCGCACAGCGGGCGGCGCAGGGTTTTAGAATTTGGTTTTTATTGAGGTTGAACTACTTATCAAAAAATAAACTTTAGGCGCACCTGCCAGAGTTGCGCCTCTCGCTCAATTTGAATTTCACGTAGAAACTCCCGAAAGTAGAACCGCCGTTCTGCTTCCGATAGATCGAGCCAAAATTGAGTAATGGAAACGACTTGGGCGATCGCCTGCAAATTTGCCGGAGGCAATTGGGCTAGCTTGGCTTGGAGGGTAGCCGTTTCTGTACGCAGCTTGTAGGCTCTCAGATCTGCGGTTTCATTGTCTAGAATGCCGCTGCTGACTAGGGCAGGCAATTGCTGTAATATCGCTTGTTTGGCATCAATCTGAGCGGTCAAGCTCTGCTGAATAGGTGTCATATCGGGGATAGATGCGGTGGCGATCGCCTGCGGTAATTCTTCACAAATTTTTTGAATCGTCTGGTCTAGCACCTGGTCATACAAAATGGCGCGGCAGTGGGGTTGGTGAGGGCACAGAGTTGGGCGGAGATAGAGGTATTCGCGCGTTTGTCGCACCGCCGTAACCCTGGCAACCCGAAGGCTAGAGCGACAAACGCCACACACCACCAGGCCGGCCAGCGATCGCGGCGCACTGGCGGTGCGAGACGGCAGTTGGCGGTTGCGGCGCAGCAGGCGATCGACTTGGGCGGCCTCTTGGCGAGAAATCAAAGGGGCGTGGGTATTGGGTACTACATCTCCGGTTTGGTAGGCCAAATCGCCTCGATAAACTGGGCTAGTCAGCCAGCGCTTACCGGTAGAGGCCGAAATTCTTTTGTTATATTTTTTTTGTAAATGCCGCACGCTTCCCCGGAGTGAACCATAGAGCAAGAAATGTTCAAAAAAATCTTTGACAACTGGGGCCGTACTACGATCAAGGATGTAGCGATCTTTTCCTCGACGATAGCCATAGGGTGCTTTACCGGGTGGTGGCAGTGCTTTTACTCGGTTGCGGGCGTGCCCGTGTTGAATCCGTCGCCGCCGTTGACTAGCCTGCATTATTTGGAAGGCCTGAACCATCTGCGATCGCAGCCCTATTAGGTTCTGTGGTTCAGCAGAATCTTCTAGTACTATCAAGGAAATGCCCAGGGTTTCGAGTGCAGCAAGGCGATCGCCCACCTCACGCACCGACTCTCCCAATTCGTCTAAACACCGCACCACAAGTGAATCTGTGGGAATAGTTTGGCTGTCTTCTAGCAGTTGATCCCATTGCTGGCGATCGCCTAGATCTTGATATACCCGGTCTATCTCCATCCCCCACACTGATGCATCAGGTACAGATTCTAATAGCGGATCGATGTAACAATAGGCGATCGATCTCATGTAATTTCAGTCTAAACGTCTGGCAAAACACGGTGATCCTACAACTTGTAATGATTTTTTGTGGCGATGGTTTAGCCCGCGCCACAAAAATCATCACCTCAATGCCACTGCCCAAAACACTAAATATTTGTGGCACTGCTCAGTCTGGGCATGAATTTTTTTTGAAAGGGTCGATCCGCGCCCCTTTCAAAAAAAATTCATACGTGAAATCAGCAACACCAGATTTTTTAAGGCGAAGAACTCAGAATCTATAGCTGTCGCCGCAAAGGTTAGAACACTGGGATCAAAGGGGGGTGGGGGCTTTGCCCCCAGCCAGGGGTTCCACCCCTGCACCCCGTCCTAACCAATCCGTCTATGGCTATATATTAATCGATCACCACGTTTCACTTTCTTTAGCCTTGTTTCAAAACTCGATTCTCGTGCACAAACCATCAAATTTCCTAGGCAGCCCTGAATGTGCTTTAGTTCTCAAATCTCAAACCAAGCTCTCAAACCCTAATTTTTACCGCTCGCTTCTCCGCAAAAACCCCTAGAATTATCAAATAATATTGCCAGGACAAATCATGAGTTCGATCCTCCATTCCTCAGATGATGCCTCCAGTTCCGGCACTGCTATCGAATCCAAGGAATCTCAGGGTAATCCAGACAGTCCCAGCACGGCAACTGATTTGTTTCTCCGGCATCGTCTCAAGCTGGTAGAAGAACTGTGGCAAGCTGTGTTGCACCAAGAGTGTGGTCAACAGCTTGTAGATTTGTTACGACAATTGCGGGCACTCTGTTCTCCCGAAGGACAGGTGCCAGCGGAGATGGAATCAGGTGCCCTAAAAGTAATCGAAAAATTAGACCTGAACGAGGCAATTCGTGCTGCTCGCGCCTTTGCGCTTTACTTTCAGTTGATCAATATCGTCGAACAGCACTACGAGCAGCGTGGACAACAGCAGCAATATCGCGCTACCTACGAAAGCCTGATGGCAGAAGCCGCCTTGACGGCGTTAGATGCGGATGAGCCAGCCAATGGATTGCACACTGATCTGCTAGAGCGTAGCCTGCAAGACGACACCGCCCGCCGCGAAATGAGCACCTTCCGAGGGCTGTTTCCCAAGTTGCACAGCCTGAATGTACCCCCTCGTCAAATTCAGGATCTGATCGATAATCTCGATATCCGGCTAGTCTTTACCGCGCACCCCACCGAAATTGTGCGTCATACCATTCGTGATAAGCAACGCCGGATTGCTAAAATTCTGGCTCACTTAGATCAAGCAGAAGAAGGGCTACAAATGGTAGGGCTAGCGTCTTCATGGGAATCGAATGCCCTACGGGAGCAATTAACAGAGGAAATTCGCCTGTGGTGGCGCACCGATGAATTGCACCAATTTAAGCCAACCGTTCTAGATGAGGTAGACTATGCCCTGCACTATTTTCAGGAAGTTTTGTTTGAGGTAATTCCGCAGCTCTACTACCGCTTTCGGACGGCGTTAGAAGGCACGTTTCCGGGGCTACGTCCCCCTAGCTACAACTTCTGTAAGTTTGGGTCTTGGGTTGGGTCAGATCGCGATGGCAACCCCTCTGTTACACCCGAAATTACCTGGAAAACAGCCTGCTATCAGCGCAATTTGGTGCTCAGCAAGTACATTAATTCCATTAAGCACCTGATTGATCTGTTGAGTTTGTCACTGCACTGGAGCGATGTGCTGCCTGACTTGCTAGAGTCGCTAGAGCAAGATCAGGTGCAGATGCCGGAGGTCTATGAGCAACTGGCCATTCGCTATCGGCAAGAACCCTACCGATTAAAGCTGTCTTACATTCAGCAGCGGTTGCAGAATACGCGCGATCGCAGCCTTAAGCTCTATAACGGCGACTACTTCAACGATGAAGTGCTCGATACCAATCCGGCTACTCTTTACCGTTCAGGGCAAGACTTTTTGGCCGATTTGAGCCTGATTCGCCGTAGTTTAGAGGAAACTGGATTAACCTGTCGGGATCTGGAAAACCTGATCTGCCAAGTTGAAATTTATGGCTTTAATTTGGCCTACCTAGACATTCGTCAAGAGAGTTCTCGTCACTCTGACACGCTCAGCGAAATTGCTGATTATCTGCAAATATTGCCCGGTTCCTATAATGACCTATCAGAGGAAGAGCGATCGCTCTGGCTAGCAACTGAGCTACAAACGCGCCGTCCGTTAATTCCTACTGAGTTGCCCTTTTCTGAAAAGGCCTGCGAAACAATCCAGACCTTTCGGATGGTACGTAAGCTGCATCAAGAGTTTGGTGCAGAAATTTGCCAGACCTACATTATTAGTATGAGTCACCATGCCAGCGACCTGCTGGAAGTACTGCTGCTGGCAAAAGAAGCGGGGCTTTACGATCCCGCGACGGGTACGGGTACATTGCAAGTGGTTCCCCTGTTTGAAACAGTAGAAGATTTGCTGCGGGCACCTGCCGTTATGAGGCAATTGTTCGACCTGCCGCTGTATCGATCCTACCTGTCGGGCGGTTATGACGCTGAAACGCTTCAGCCTGAAGCTAAAACATCGCCAGAGTCCCCATCCTCCTCACCCGCGAAAGCTTCTGAACTCTCGCTGCAAGAGATTATGCTCGGCTATTCCGACAGCAACAAAGATTCGGGGTTCCTCAGCAGCAACTGGGAAATTCATAAGGCTCAGCAAGCGCTGCAAACAGTTGCAGAACAGTACAATATTGCCCTACGGATCTTCCATGGGCGAGGTGGGTCGGTGGGTCGAGGTGGTGGGCCTGCCTATGAAGCAATTTTGGCGCAGCCCGGTCGCAGCATCGATGGGCGGATCAAAATTACCGAACAGGGTGAGGTATTGGCCTCCAAATACAACTTGCCAGAATTGGCTCTGTATAACCTGGAAACAATTACTACGGCGGTGATCCAAGCCAGCCTCCTGCGTAATGGGTTTGATGACATTCAGTCCTGGCAAGAAATTATGGAGGAGTTGGCGGCGCGCTCTCGTTCTCACTATCGAGCCTTAATTTATGAACAACCTGACTTCGTAGAATTCTTCCATCAAGTAACGCCGATTGAAGAAATTAGTCAATTGCAAATTAGTTCCCGTCCGGCACGGCGCGGCGGCAAAAAAGATTTAGCGAGTCTACGGGCTATTCCCTGGGTATTTAGCTGGACTCAGACGCGCTTTTTGCTGCCGTCTTGGTATGGGGTGGGCACGGCCATTAGTGACTTCTTAACCGAAGACCCAGAAGAGCACCTGAAGCTACTGCGCTATTTTTATTACAAGTGGCCGTTCTTCAAAATGGTGATTTCTAAGTGTGAAATGACCCTTTCAAAAGTAGATTTACAGATTGCCAGCCACTACGTACAGGAGTTGAGCCAACCTGAAGATCGCGATCGCTTTGAGCGGTTATTTGAGCAGATTGCTAATGAATACTATTTGACTCGCGACTTGGTTTTAGCGATCACAGGGCATACCCGCCTACTCGATGGCGATCCCGACTTACAACGGTCGGTGCAGCTCCGCAATGGTACAATTGTACCGCTAGGATTTTTGCAGGTTTCGCTGCTAAAACGCCTACGGCAGCACAAAACTAGCGCAGCGTCGGGTGTAGTTCGTTCTCGCTACAGCCGAGGCGAGTTGCTGCGCGGTGCTCTACTAACCATCAATGGGATTGCGGCTGGTATGCGAAATACGGGTTGAGTCGTAAAAACCTGAATGCTCTCAGTGGAAGGGCAATTCTGCCACCCTTCTACTCAGAGCCTTTTTACTCAGAGCCTTTTTACTCAGAGCAATTTGATCAGCCGCGATTCTAGATTGTCATTAAACCCTGGTTGATTGACAAAACGTGTTAACCAGATTCCCGGAAGCCCTCACCCTAGCCCTCTCCCAAGGGGAGAGGGAACCGGAAGGGTGGATCAGCTCCCCTCGCCCTCTGGGAGAGGGGTTGGGGGTGAGGGGCATAGACTTTTGTCAGTCAATCAGCATTAAACCTCTTGCGTAAATCGGTTCTCGGTTTTGCCGATAACCGATTTACGCTCACGCAAACGCATTAGACCTCCTGCGTGAATCGTTTCCCGGCTTCGTCGGGAAACGATTCACGCCCTCAAAAAAGCATTCATGCAGGAGGTTTATTCATGCCAGAGACCTATTATAGCCATAGACGGATTGGTTAGGACGGGGTGCAGGGGTGGAACCCCTGGCTGGGGGCAAAGCCCCCACACCCCATTTGATCCCCGTGTCCTAACCTTTGTGGCGACAGCTATAAGTAGTTCAACCTAAATAAAAACCAAATTCTAAAACCCTGCGCCGCCCGCTGTGCGGGCGGCGCAGGGTTTTAGAATCTTATATTTAATTAAGCCCACCTACTTAGTCTGACGTAACGGTGGGTGGTGGCGGCAGAGCTTGAATGGTCTGCTCGATGCTAGTCTCAACCCCGCTGTCAGCTCCCATGTCAGATCCAACGGCGCTGGGGTTGGGTAGTAGCGGAGTCGTATCATTCGGTTGCTGAACTGCCGGGGCTGCCGCTGTGACTCGGCTCTCATAAACATTCAGTAATCGCTTGGCTTCAAAAATAGAGGTCGTGTTGGCAGGAACATCGCGCAGGCGATCGATCGCCACTTTCCACATGACTTGAACCAGGTGCGGATCTTTTGTTTCTGCCTCACTGGCTTGCTTTGTGGCAGCTAGACGCATCATTTGCTTAGCTATCGCTAAGGCTTGCTGACCCTGTTGCTCTTGTTGAATCCGTTCCTGGATGCCGATGAGACTGGTGTGAGACTCCTTTAGGCTTTGTTGCGCGAGCGGATAGTAGTCACTGTTGGGAGGAACTTGTTCCAAGTGTTGGATGGCACTTTTCCACAGCGCTTCAACAGCTTGCCAGGTTCGTACATCTTGCAACGAGTGTTGAGATTGCTGGAAAGCCTGTTGGGCAAAATTTGCTGCTGTTGTAATTTCAGTTAGGGCGATCGCCTGCCGACGGTAGACATGAGCTAGATTTTGCGCTTCCTCCCGGCGACCCGACCACATTGGGATTGCGTCTAACATCCCAATAGCTCCGTCGAGATAGTGCTGAGCGGCGTATAAATCAGATTGAGTCGCTGCGACTTCAAGTAAAGCCGCCGACCGCTGCCCCAATAGTTGTGCTGTGTTTAGTTCTGAGCAGGTATCTGTCACACAGGGCTGAGTCAGTGCATAGCTCCCAACCGCTAGCCCTGCTGCCCCAATCCCGGCGACCCACGTTAACGTCTCACGAGACGGCCCCCATTGAACCCCAGCTTGAACCTGTTGGCTCGCCCGCTGAATAGTTGCCCACGCCTCAGCTAAGGATGACGATAACTTGGAGTTTTCATAAGTGGATGCCGTCTCCCCCAGCACCAGTGCATCGCCAACTAACCAGGTAGGGGAGGTTCCTGCCAACGGAGGCGACTGGCTGGCTAACCCAGATTCATCCTTTGATAGAACAGTGGGGCGAGAGTGAGGCGATCGCACCATAAACTGACAGCGCACGTAGGGCTTGGGCTGTCCTGCTACTCTCAGGTATAGCCCCACAGGCTGTGTCAGCGTCAACTGAAAAGACTGCATCAAGTGCTCTACCGATCGTACAACTCGCTGCGGTTCTACTTCTTCGCCAGCGCGATGATTGCCCACTACGAGTAAGCGCCCTTGCTGGAGCGCACAGCGAACCGCAAGAAAAATATTTTCTTGCCGGAAAAACTCTTCTAGCTGCCTGCTGAGCCAGTCTAATTCGACCTGATAACGAGGGCGATCGCCCAGCGCCTCTGCCATTTGCCCACCTGGCTGTAGAGCTGCCTGCATTGGTTTCTGCCTCCTGCCTACCCCTAAACAGCTTTGCCTGACGCAAAACTGAGCGGGTCATTATCTTTCTAACTATTCACCCATCCAGCAGACTCTCCGGATGGTTTGGCAGCAAGCAAATCGGCATCACTTACAGCACTTTTCAAGTGCATGAGGTACAGACTTTTGATGAAAAGCCGCGCGGAGCGCGGCTTTTCATCAAAAGTCTGGTTTTATCCAAGCGCAAAGCGCTGTAATGCTCATGTAGGATAACGCTTACGTAGGAGCATCGCCCTTTGGGTAAAGCCGCCAGCCCGGTTTTACCACCTGACGGGTACGCGCAATTACCAAGCAATCGTCGGGCACATCGTCGGTCACGGTTGAGCCAGCAGCAATGGTCACATCTGCTCCTAGCGTTAGTGGAGCGACCAAAACGCTATTAGAGCCAGTTTTGCTGCGATCGCCAATCACAGTAGGGTGTTTTTTCACGCCATCGTAGTTTGCCGTAATGGTGCCCGCCCCAACATTAACGTGGGTGCCCAGGGTAGCATCACCCAAATATGACAAATGCGCTACGTTGGTGCGATCGCCCAAAGTCGTATTCTTTAGCTCGACAAAGTTTCCGACTCGACAGCTCTGTCCAACCTGCACATGACCCCGCAAGTGAGCATAGGGTCCCACTCGCGCTCCTGCTTGCACCTGGCTGTCAGACACTACCGAAAAAGCAACCGTGACATTTTCGCCAATCTGGCTATTTTCAACCAGTGTGCCTGGGCCAATTCGGCTGCCCGCTCGAACAATGGTTTTACCGCGCAAATGAGTCTGCGGCTCAATTACCACATCTGGCTCTAGAACTACCGTATCGTCAATGGTAGTGCTGCTAGGATCAATCAGCGTCACGCCAGCGGCCATCCAGGCATTTCTAGTCCGAGTCTGCAAAATACCGTAGGCATCTGCCATCTGGCGGCGATCGTTGATCCCCAAAATTTCTTGGTAATCGTCTACGTTTACCGCCATCACAGGCGATAAAAAGTTGACTACATCGGTCAAATAATATTCTTGTTGATCATTGTTAGATTCCAGCTTGGGTAAAACCTCTGCCAGAGCAGCCCAGCGAAAGCAGTACACCCCGGCGTTAATTCGACTGTTTTGCTTTTGGTCTGCTGTACAGTCGCGGTCTTCCACAATCTGCGTCACCCGGTTTTGGCTGTCACAAAATACCCGACCATAGCCTTTTGGCTCAGGCAGTTGAGCGGTTAAAATAGTAGCAGCGTTGCCCGCTTGCCGATGGGTTTGCAGGAGGTGATTGAGGGTTTGAGGACGCAGTAGCGGTACGTCTCCATTCAAGACCAACAGATCGCCCTCAAAGCCCTGCAAATTGGGTAAAACTTGCTGAACAGCGTGACCTGTCCCTAATTGCTCTGCTTGCTCAACGAACTCCAGATGCGGGAGATGCAGCAGTGATTGGCGCACCATGTCTCCTTCGTAGCCCACAATTACCAGGTGTCGGGACGGTTCCACCTCTAACAGGCTGTCTAACACCCGCTCAATCAGCGATCGCCCTCCCAACTCATGCAACACCTTGGGGAGGTGCGATCGCATACGGGTGCCCCGTCCTGCTGCTAAAATTGCTACTGCTAACATACGTGTCTTATCAGTCGGCTCTCAACGGAGTATACCGTGCTTCGGCTAGCTGTTAACGCAGTGCAATTGCCATGAAAGAAGAAAGTTAGTCAAGATTTAGAGGCGATCTCAGACGGTTGATGATTCCAAGCGCGTCGTAGACAAAAAATCAACGGCCTCACATCCACTCTTGTTAAGTAGGTGGGCGTAATTAAACATAAAATCCTAAAAGTCTGCGCTGCCCGCGCAGCGGGCAGCGCAGACTTTTAGAATCTTGTTTTTATTTAGGTTGAACTACTTACTAGGCGACAGCCACTTTGACACCAATAAAGTGGGAAAACTGCTCCATTAGCTGGGGATTGCGCCATCCTTTAGCCGTTTCTTGATACATGATGTCAATCGACTCATCTGGAGAAAAAGCGGGTTTATAGGATCGTTCGTGACTTAGGGCATCATAAATGTCGATCATCTGAAAGACCTGCGCCAGGTAGGGAATATCATTCCCCATCAATCCATCCGGATACCCAGAGCCATCCCAGCGTTCATGATGATGACGGATAATTGGCACCACTCCCTGCATAGTGCGAAGGGGCTGACAAATGCGTTCCCCAATCTCGACATGTTGACACATGACATACCACTCATCACTTGTCAGACCTCCTGTCTTAAGCAGCACACTGTCGGGAATACCAACTTTACCAATGTCGTGTAGATATCCACCCCACATCAAATCTCGAATCTCGATCCGAGATAAATTGAGAAACTCGCCGAATGATTTTCCGAGAGTGACTAAGCGCTCACAGTGATCACCCGTGTTGGGGTCACGACTTTCGATTGTGCGAGCAATCGAAAATAAAACTTTCTCGGCATGATCCAAGTCTTCGTTAAGACGTTTTTGACGAACCAATGAGTTCACTCGTGCAGATAACTCAAGCTGATCAAATGGTTTTGAAAGAAAGTCATCTCCTCCTGCCTCAATTCCCCGCAGTCTGGCTCGACGATCGTTCAATGCCGTTACAAAAACGATAGGAATTAGCCGAGTACGCTCGTTTTGCTTGAGATGGCGGCATACTTCATAGCCGTCCATACCCGGCATCATGACATCTAATAGAATCAGATCGGGGTTGGTTTGAGCAATACACTCTAATGCTGCAGACCCACTCTCTGCTTCCAAAACGCTATATCCTTCAACTGATAAGAGCGCTACTGCGGTCATCCGGCTTGAAGGATGGTCATCTACAACCAGAATTTTTGGTTTTTCAGAATCAAGGTAATTCACAGAAGGAGTCTCGCTTCAGTCGCTGCAAAATGTTGCAAAGGCTATTTGGGGTAAGAAGTTAAATGTTCAGTATTCCAGTTAATGTTCAGTATTCCCTCGGAATCTTGTTAAAACTCCCTACCCAGACCGCTTTATCGTAGTCTGCCAACGTTAAAGTACCCCGTCGGAGGAATTTTCTGGCTACTTTTGGATGATTGGCTATCTGGGTCAGTTCTTTATAACTCTTTCAGTATGTTCAATGCCTAGACAATGAGAGATCAGGTTTTTCACGGAGATTTTGTTGTCTTATATATAGCGGTTCCTCTTAACATGAGGTACACGTTGGACAGACAGGGCAAGGGTTTCAGCTTGTTATTCGTACCGCACCAGATCGGTAACCGCTATAAAGTAGTCTCAAGTGATTTAAATTCGCAGGATATGTTTTAAGAGGCATATTCTCATAGGGGGATATGTTCTTTTATCAAAGGTTGCCGATGAAACGATAGGTAAAAGCAGATACATTCTCAAATCCTTTGTCTCCACTTGAGAGTAGGGAATACAGAGGGATTTCGTTGGCTTGGTTTGTGTCTCCTGTTGGCAGCAGACAAGGATAGGCTGGTGAGCATAAATCCCTAGAGGCAGCGATTTAAGAACTCGTTTATCCAAGGTAGCCCAAAAAAAGAGAGATTTAAGCTTTGATGTGTGGCTTGAACTTTGCAAACGCCTGATGGTAGGGCATTGCCTAATCTGACTATGAATTTTATTTTAGAATGTACTTGCAGCGCAGCTCCTAAAAATAAAATTCATAGCAACAATTAGCAGCATGATGATGCTTTTAGCTCCATCTGCATTTTTTCGGCAGGGCAAAAAGTTTGCCTGTGCCGACTCAAACAAAACTCGGTAGTTCTAAATTGGTAAGGATTTTTTGATGGGTGGGCTTCGCCCGCCCATCAAAAAATCCTTACATCAATACCACTACCCAAAACTCAAACAAAATACAAAATAAGGACGTGTCCCATAGAATTGAATATCGATAAACCAAACAACAGTTGGGAGATTTGAATGCCGGATGGAAATTGAGATTGGAGAGTCTACCCACGTTGTTTCAGGGAGTTGGCTGGTTGAGCATTTAGACGATCCTCAGGTGGCGATCGCCGACTGTCGCTTTTCGCTGGCTGATCCGAACCTAGGGCAACAGCAGTACCAAAAGGGGCATATTCCAGGTGCTCACTATTTCGATCTCAATCGTGATTTATCCAGCCCCGTTAGTCAGCATGGTGGTCGCCATCCTCTTCCAGATCCCTACCAATTGGCTGAAAAGTTGGCAGCGGCAGGCATTTGTTCTGAGTACGGATCAGAGCCAACTTTGGTTGTAGCCTATGACGATTCTTATTTTGCTTACGCAGCAAGATTTTGGTGGCTATTGCGTCATTTGGGACACGCACGCGTTGCTGTTTTGGATGGGGGCGTTAGTCAGTGGCAAGCCTCAGGATATTGCCTGACAGATACCGTGTCCATTAGCAAACCGGGGCATTTTGTTCCTCAGCTTCAACACACAGACGTAGTAGACATTGCAGCAGTGCGATCGCGCCAAGGTCAGCCTGGGGTAGTTTTAGTCGATTCACGAGAGGGCGATCGCTATCGTGGGGAACGTGAGCCAATTGACCCGATCGCCGGACATATTCCTGGTGCCGTGAACTATCCCTGGCAATCTGTAACTACCTCTAGATTGGACTAATTGATTTGCAAAGTTGAGTAAGCAGGATGCCATGAGAAACTTGCTCAACCCCAGCTAGGGGTTGAGCCCAATGCAGTTGATGGCAACATCCGCGAAGCTAAGCTGCTGTGGGGTTAGCACGCCTAGGGGATTGCTCGGATTGTTTGCGTCGAGAGACTCGTTTTTTGACCGTTGGATAACGAGGA
>JBBQFG010000002.1:0-56656 GCA_038321765.1 Elainellales cyanobacterium | reverse complement strand
AGCGCTCACCTGTGGCATCCGCAGCCAAACCTACCTGAAAAATTTTGCACCCACGCGAATTCACTCTGACCTGCTCGCTGCCGCTCACTCCCTGGTGTATCAGTGGGAAAACCAGCCCTCCGCTGTGAGTTGATGGCAGCGTGTGTTAGTAGTTCAACCCACATAACCCCCAGAATCTAAAAGTTGGCGCCGCCCGCTGCGCGGGCGGCGCAAACTTTTAAGGTTTTATATTTAATTATGCCCATCTACTTAGGGGCGGCAGAAATACCTGCGGGTTTTGACCCTAACATCCGAAGAAAGCGCTGTAGATTCTAGTGGATTCTGTTGGCGATCGCTATTCAGCAGCCGATTGGGCAACATCGTCCTGCGGAGAAGTTGCCTTGTCCGCGGCAGCGGGGAAGAAGCGCTGACTCACCCAACGGGTAAGGATGTGAGATAGCAAGCCCATTGGCCCTGCAAATAGACTAAGCGCCAGAGAGTGAACCGTCCAAACGCCTGTGTTTTGCCCCTCCCAATAAATCCACCGTCCCACGAATAAATCCATGACTAAAAAGTGAACCCAGCCTGTGGCTGCGATTCTTTCTACACTGAACAATCGGGCAATGTCGGATAGCTGAGTGCTGCTAAACGCTTGGGCAGTTTCGGGATCGAGGCTGCTGGCAAAGAGATAAATATATAACCCTGCCAATGCTACAAAGGGCAAAAAAGACCCCATTACTTTTCGGGTCACGCCCCAGTTGGGCAACAAAATCATCAGCGCCCAAAACGGCAGCACGAAAAGGTTGGCGGCATTGTATAAAAAATCAAGCATAGGGCGTACGGAGTTGCGCTAAGAACCGATCAAGTGGAATACTCTTCACACGCTTATCTTGCCATAACTAGGCAGAAAACTGGCCTTGCGCTACGCTCAGAGCAAGCGATCTGCGGATACATGAACGCGATCGCTAGTCTTTGAGTCGATTTCTCCACCCCTATGAACGTAGCAATTTTTCATCTTGCTTTCCCAGTTAGCGATATTGCCCAGGCAAAAGTGTTTTACGCCCAGGGTTTAGGCTGCGAGATCGGGCGAGAGAGCGCAACCTCGGTGATTATGAACCTGGGCGGACACCAAATTGTGGCGCACCTGTCGCCTGAGGCGCTAACGCCACAGCGAAGTATTTATCCCCGCCATTTTGGGCTAATTTTTACCGATGAAGCTGACTGGGAGAGGATTTTGAGGCGATCGCAGCAGCACGAGCTGACCTTCTACCAATCGCCCAAAGAGCGGTTTGTGGGACTGCCGCTAGAGCACCGCACGTTTTTCTTAGAAGATCCATTTAACAATTTGTTGGAGTTCAAGTTTTATCGCCATGCCGCCGCTATTTTTGGTGAAGCAGAGTATGCCCAAGTGGGAGATGCAGGGTAAGCCCAAGACCCTCTACAAGGTCTTGGCACGGACTGGCAGCGGAGTTGCCAACGCATCACAAACCGCCTGCAAACTGCGATTGTGCGTCAGCATCCAGGAGTGAGCGGGCACATTTACAACCACCTCTTGCCCGACTGGAACCCGTGAGCTTTCAGCCGGAACAATCATCAAATCTAACGGTGTCCAAATTGAGGTGAAATGCAGCTTTTGCAGAATGTCTACATCACGATTGAGCGCATTCATAAACGGGCTACCCCAGCGCATTTGAGACGCTCCGACATTGGGACGCAGGTATGCAGTCCAAGTGCCCTGATGGGGTGAAGAAATGGTAACAAATCGCTGCACTCGCTCAATGCCACCTAGCCGCTGAACGTAGTAGCGACTGATGATGCCACCCATGCTGAAGCCCACCAAATCAATGGGCTGGTGAGCCGGAAACGTTTGGGTTACATAATCAGCAACTTGCTGAGCGAGCTGATCTAACCCTACGTCTCCATTGCAAGGAATTAGATCCAGATCGTATGTTTGCCAGCCTTTTACCCGCAGGTATGGAGCCATTGTGGAAAATACATCGGCGGTGTCATCAATGCCATGAATCAGCAAAACCGGATTGCGATCGCCTACCTTTCTCATACGTTCCAGCGTTTTCTGAATGACAATGCTCACAGCATAGCTAGGGGCGATCGCAATCCGCTGGTCACTTAGGACAGCTTAGTAAATGTCCCAAACGGTCTGGTTACTGGGCAACAGCAGCCGATTCGGGCCTAGCTTCTAGACTAGATTTACTGAGCTGGATTAACTCTACCTTGTAACCATCTGGATCTTCCACAAAGGCAATTACCGTCGAACCATGTTTCATGGGACCTGGTTCTCGCGTCACCTTACCGCCGCGTGCTTGAATCATCGCGCACATACCGTAAATATCATCAACGCCGAGGGCAATGTGACCATAACCCGTGCCAAGCTCATACGCATCGGTACCCCAATTGTGGGTTAGTTCGATGACAGTGTGGTCGGCCTCATCCCCATAGCCGACAAAGGCCAGTGTGAATTCGCCGCCAGGGTAGTCCTTCCGGCGCAACAACGTCATGCCCAATACATCACAGTAAAACGTTAGTGACTCGTCCAAATTACCGACGCGCAACATCGTGTGTAGCATTTTCATGATGATGTTCTCCAAATGCTTTGTCTCTTACATTTTGAAGCATAGGATTGACGCCTGGGATGAAGAATCAGCTCGTATCACAGAAATTGCCTACACCTTAAGGTTTCGGATCACGCTACAATTCTGGATGCTGCAATGCTTGTTAGTCGCCAATTTGGGAAGCCGCTCCATGATTCACGAAGTCTTTATGCCCGCTCTTAGTTCCACCATGACCGAAGGCAAAATTGTCTCTTGGACAAAGTCTCCGGGCGACAAGGTTGAAAAGGGCGAAACGGTTGTAGTGGTAGAGTCTGACAAAGCAGACATGGATGTGGAATCGTTTTATGAAGGCTATTTGGCAATCATTGTTGTAGAGGCAGGTGGAACTGCTCCAGTTGGCGAGGCGATCGCCCTGATTGCTGAAACAGAAGCCGAAATTGAAGCTGCCAAACAACAAGCGTCCAGCACCTCTGCCGCTAGCGCTCCAGCACCTGCCGCTGCCCCCGAACCCGCCATGGCGGCTGTCGAACCCCCGGCTGTTACTAATGGTGCAGGCAGCGATCGCCTAATTGTCTCTCCCCGTGCGCGGAAGCTGGCAAAAGATTTAAAGGTAGACTTAGCCACCCTAAAGGGCAGTGGCCCTCACGGACGGATCGTAGCAGAAGATGTCGAGTCAGCAGTAGGCAAGGTTTCTACCCCAGCGGTGACATCGGTTGTTCCCGTTGCGGCGGCTCCGCCGACTCCGGTCGCTCCACCGACTCCGGTCGCTCCGACGGTAGTACCAGCAACTCCCAAAGCCGCTTCCAGCCCAGCAGTTGCCGCTGCTCCGGGGCAGATCGTTCCCCTCACGACACTCCAAAATGCCGTGGTGCGAAATATGGCGGCCAGCCTTCAAGTACCTGACTTCCGCGTTGGCTACACCATTACTACCGATGGGCTAGACAAACTCTATAAGCAGATTAAGTCCAAGGGCGTTACTATGACGGCGTTACTGGCAAAAGCAGTCGCCATCACCCTCAAACAGCACCCGCTCCTCTACGCCTGCTATACCGAACAAGGCACCCAATACAACTCTGCTATTAACGTAGCGGTGGCGGTAGCAATGGACGATGGCGGCCTGATCACGCCTGTGTTACAAAACGCCGATCAAATGGACATCTATTCCCTGTCGCGCACCTGGAAAGATTTAGTAGAACGTGCCCGCGCCAAGCAGCTTCAGCCCGTGGAATATTCCTCAGGCACTTTTACACTTTCCAATCTGGGCATGTTTGGTGTTGATCGGTTCGATGCAATTTTGCCGCCCGGTCAGGGTGCTATTTTGGCGATCGGGGCGTCTCGCCCTCAAGTGGTGGCGACAGCAGAGGGCATGTTGGGAGTCCGCACCCAAATGCAAGTCAACCTCACCAGCGATCACCGCATTATCTACGGTGCTCACGCTGCTGCCTTCCTTCGCGATTTGTCGAAGCTGATTGAGCATGATGCTCAGTCCTTAACTCTTTAAAACTCTTCAACTCCGGTTGTTAGGCGGCGCAGACGACTAGAGCAATATCTGCTTCAATCCATATCTGACAGTCAAACATTAGGAGAAATCGATGAGCCTAACGTTTTATTACGCCCCCATGTCTACATCGAACCTCACCGAAGCCGTTCTTGCAGAGCTTGGCACGCCATGTGAGCGCGTGAAGCTCGACATCAGCGCGGGCGACACTAGAAAGCCGGACTTCCTCAAGATCAACCCAAACGGAAGAGTCCCTGCGATTGTGCATGAGGGAACGCCAATCTGGGAATCGTCTGCGATCACGATGTACCTCGGCGAGGTCTTCGGTGTGGATGCCAAGCTTTACCCCGCACCAGGACAGAAGCGCGGCGAAGCAATGAAGTGGATCGCCTGGAGCAACGTCACGCTCGCCGAAGCGGCTACTAGATTGTCCGCGTCGCTGCCGACCAACAATGAAGGAGCAGTCCAGTCCAACTCGTTAGACTGGTTACCCCCTGAGCAGCGCAGTACGAGCACAGTGGAGAAGGCAAAGGCAGATCTCGCCGTCTGTCTCGGAATTCTTGACAGCGGACTGGAGGGGAAATCGTTCTTGCTCGGCGATTACAGCCTCGCGGACACGCATCTGCAAGGCTTAGTCGGCTGGATCGGGACGATGGAGGTCGATTTAACGCCGTTCTTCAATGTCGCGGGATGGCTACAGCGCTGTAGCCAACGTCCGGCGATCGCCAAGCTGATGGCAGGCTAAAGTCGAAAACGAAACCTAGAATCCACCCAAACCAGACACTGGCAACAATCTACAACTGTTCAAAAGCCGCTCAAAAGCCGCTCAAAAGCCGCACTGAGTGGATTGCATAGAGCCGCATCACAACCCCCATGAACCCTTCCGTTCGTCTTCGAGTCAGTGTTGTTGCTCTATTTGTCGATGGGGATTCGGTGCTATTGCTGCACCAGATGACACTGCCTGAGCCAGATTGTTGGGACTTGCCAGGGGGTGGGCTAGAGCCGCATGAAGAACTGCTGGTCGGTCTAGCGCGAGAGGTACAAGAAGAAACAGGCATTGTCCACTTTAAGGTCGATCGCCTGCTCACGGTGTTTGAGTCTTTCTTTCCTCGAAAAGATGATCCATGGCACGCGCTGAATATTATTTATCAATGCTCAGTTAGTCCCCGGCCTACAAACTTGAGTGGAGACCCTACAGAAGTAGGGCCTAAGGGTATCCAGTGGCTTCGGGTGGCAAAATTGCAGCGAGAGGAGTGCTCTAGCCGGAGTTGGGCAGCGTTGCAGGCAGCGGGGTTGGTGGGCATTGAATAACCAGTTGGTTCAGGGTGAAACGATCGCAGCGATCGCCACGGCTATTGTCCCTCAGATCGGCAGCGTCGGAATTGTGCGCCTATCGGGGGCTGAGGCGGTGGCGATCGCCCGCACGCTTTTCCAGGCACCAGGGCATCAAGCTTGGGAGAGTCACCGAATTTTGTATGGTCGTATCTGCGAGCCGCAGACGCAACGGGTGATTGACGAAGCGCTGCTGTTGCTGATGCTGGCTCCGCGCTCGTATACCCGCGAAGACGTGGTGGAATTTCACTGCCACGGGGGCATGATGGCGGTACAGCAGGTGTTACAGCAATGTCTAGAGCAAGGCGCACGGCTAGCGGAGCCGGGAGAGTTTACCCTGCGGGCGTTTCTCAATGGGCGAATTGACCTGACTCAGGCGGAAAGCATTGCCGACTTGGTAGGAGCGCGATCGCCTCAAGCAGCACAAACGGCTCTGGCAGGGTTGCAAGGCAAACTCGCTCAGCCCATCCGTCAACTGCGCGAAACCTGCCTGGATATTTTGGCCGAAGTGGAGGCGCGGATTGACTTTGAGGACGATCTGCCGCCCTTGAATGAAGCTGCCGTTAAAGCCCAGATTACCCAAGTGCTGGCTGACGTAGAACAGATTTTGGCAACCGCAGACCGGGGAGAACTACTGCGATCGGGGCTAAAGGTGGCGATCGTAGGTCGCCCTAATGTGGGTAAGTCGAGTCTGCTAAATGCGTGGAGCCGCAGCGATCGCGCCATTGTCACCGACCTACCGGGCACCACCCGCGACGTAGTGGAATCGCAGCTAGTGGTGGGCGGCATTCCGATCCAGGTGTTGGATACGGCTGGGATTCGTGAGGCCACAGACCAGGTCGAAAAAATTGGCGTGGCGCGATCGCGTCAGGCGGCTCAGGCTGCCGACCTCGTGCTCTTGACTCTGGATGCCACCGACGGCTGGACAGAATCCGACCAGGAGATTTATCGCCAAGTGTGCGATCGCCCCGTAATCTTAGTGCTCAATAAGATCGACTTAGTGGATGGGGAAGCGATCGCAACTCTACAAGCCACCCTCACCCAACTCACCGCCACCCTCACCCCCTCCTCTCCCCTGATCGTCCACACCGCCGCCGCGCATCACCAGGGAATTGAGAATTTAGAACAAGCAATTTTGACCACCGTCCAAACCACTAGCCTCACCGCTGCCAACCTAGATCTAGCCATCAATCAGCGTCAAGCAGCGACCCTTACTCGTGCCAAAATCGCCCTTCAGCAGGTGCAGTCAACCATTGCCGATCAGCTCCCTCTCGACTTTTGGAGCATTGATCTCCGTACGGCTGCTCAAGCATTGGGTGAAATTACCGGAGAATCCGTGACAGAATCAGTGCTCGATCGAATTTTTAGCCGATTTTGTATCGGCAAGTAGTTAAGAGTTGCATAGGAGCGCCCGCAATAAGTAGTTCGACCGCAATAAATAGTTCGACCTAAAAAACAAGCTTCTAAAAGTCTGTGCCGCCTGCTGCGCGGGCGGCACAGACTTTTAGGATTTTATGTTTAATTACGCCCATCTATAGCGGCAGCCATGATCAATAGGACGCCTCCCTGTCATTCCCGCGCAGGCGGGAATCCATCTGCTCGATAGGTGCCAGCGTCATTCCCACCTGCACGGGAATGACGCTGGCATGTCCTAAGCTTTATGACTATGGCTATACTTATCCGTTCAACTACGTACCTTCTAAATCAGTTAGATTTAGAACAGGTAGATTTACGATACGGCTAATACTTCACTGCACATTACGGCAAGGAGACAGAGTATGAGCGTTGACTCGGATGACTATCAAACCCCCATTGTGTTGGATGTAAAACCCAGAACTAACGTAGCCAGCTCCAGTGAGCACAGCTTGGAGGAAATTCAGCGAGAAACCCAGGCACTGATTGAAGCCCTGACTCGTCGTGCTCAAACAGAAGCACACTCCGCTGGAGAATTCACCCGCGATACCTATCTCAAGGTGATTCGGCAGGCACGCGCAGCGGTAGAGCAAAATTCTCTAGTAGACCCAAGCCAACTAGAGCAGTCTATCGGTTCGTTGCAGCAGGAAGCGGAGAAAAACTGGCAGGCTCTAGTGGATGAAATGAGTGGTTTGGGCGATCGCCTCTCCGAAGCCGCCAAAGCCGCCTGGGAAAAGCTGGTTGAACAAGACAAAACGCCCAAAGGGTAGGTGCTGACATTACAACGGCGATCGCATTTGTTAGAACGGCGATCGCCGTTGCCCGTAAACCGAGACAGGCTACACCATAATCCGGTTGAGCACACACATGAATTTATCGGGGCAACTGGGCACTGGAATCAGCTTGCTCCAAGTGCCTGCTTCGGCAACGCCGAGGGTGTGCTGTCGCAGGATATGCGATCGCACGTTGTCCTCGGTGCCAATCACCAGCAAGGTAAGGATGCGCGGATCGGGGTTGATCGGTTGCAGCGGCACAGGACTATCAGACATGGCAGTGTTTCACTCCACTAAAAATGGGTTTGCTGAAAGACCCAAAATCAAAGCCACCCTGCTGCTTGCTTGCTGTAGCGGGTTGCCATAGCAAAGTCAGGGTGGCTAGTGGAGTGATAAACTGCCCCTAGCCCTCCGAACTGTTAACGCAGTTTTGAGGGTTAGTCGCCTGGGGCTGTTGATAGCAGCTTCCAGGTGACGCTTTAGATTACGGATTTGTTTGGTACTGAAAAACAACCGTACTGGAGAAATGAATTTTTGGCAAGCGTGTTTTTCGACGGGTTGAGGGCGATCGCGTTGATTCACGTTAAATCTGGTCACTACGAGAGTTTCGCTCCAGTACGAAAATTCCGTACTGGCAGTCTAACGGCTCGAATCAGCAGCGGCAAATAACCTCGAAGTCAGCAGCGCAGCTTTTGACCATTCGCTGTTTTTGAATAGATACGTCCTGATACTACTTGATCAGCGATTGCCCTTTTGTGCTTTGTAGAAAAACTCAAGGTTGAAAGCGATGGTGTTGGAGCGATCGCACCTGAGCAATAGTTTCAAAGTCAAGATCGTTGTGAATCAAAAGTAAATCATGCTCTAAAGCAGCTTGAGCAATACAGCAATCAATCGGACTACGAACCGTGAGTCCTTGACGGCGCAAATCATAGTAGATGCGAGCAGCAGCTTGCCAAGAATGAATTGCAGGTTCAATGTAATCTTGTGCTTCAAGGTAAGTAGAGAGGAGAGTCCACTCTTTTTCATTCAGGCTGCCCTGTAGCAATTCAAGCTGAGAGAATCGAGTGAGCAAAACTTCACGACCAGCGAGCAGAGTTTCGAGCTGCTGGCGGACTTGACCACTACGATCGCGCAATACGCTGATCCAAACGGATGTATCAATCAGCAACATGACGAGTTTCACGCAGGGCTTTGTGGTCGAAGTCTATGGCAAACTGAATTTGTCCCGCAAGGTCGAGAAGATTTTTCTTGCGGCGCGATGCTCCAGAGGAGCCACTTCGTGAACGCACGAGTTCTTGCAAAGCCAAGTTTATCAGTTCTTCTTGGGTCGTGAGGTTAGTCAGTTGGAAGGCTTCGTTGAGAAGAGATTCATCCAGGTTTAGGGTAATTTGCATAGAAGATGGGGTTGGGTTTAAGTCGGCAAAACTCTTCTTGTATCTTAACCCGGTAGAAGATGGCGATCGCAGCACAAGGATCAACGGTGGATATTGTTGTCTGCGTTTGGCTCAACTTTCTGAAGGTCTGCAATTAGTACCATAGAAATTGGTACATCTTGAATTATCTGCCATCACATTGAACCAGTCCTGAAGGTACGGAGGATCGATACCGTTTTTATACTAGACATAAGACTCTTAGGCAGACTCTAAAGCTCCGCTTCGACATCTTTCCAAAGTAAACCTGGAGAGGTATCACTAGAGAATTTATGCAAAACAAAAGTAAATAAGTATACAAGACCTTAGTAGTATGTCCTCAGTAGAGAGTTCTACTCTTTTCTACTCTTACGTAAGGGAAATGACTTGTAAGGGAAATAACTGTACTGTTATCTGACATACTGGACTTGTGTGATTTTTTATACATGGGCACTTCATAGATCCAGGAAAATCCATAGTTTAGATCAATCTTTACTTGCAGAGAAAATATGAAAGAGTTACACTTCGATTGAAGTTAAAAGTAATCCAGTAGCGCTTGCTTTCATTTGGTAGTGTTGTAGACCTGTGTGTGTCACCAAGCCAGATTAAGCAACGGCAACCATTCTGGGACAGCCATCCGCAGGTCTAGCGCACTACCCTTTCATTTTTTACATGCTATATTTTTTGCGTCAGTTACCTTGATTGTAAGTTTTGCACAGCTTTGATTTGACTGTTTGTTTAATTCTGCTAGACGATCCTTAACATGAGTTCACAGCCCCCTAAGAATTCGTTTCAGTCTATTCTTGATACTCTAACCACGATCTTTGAATCGCTTTTCGATGCTGCAAGGCAAGGCAATTGGTCAGAGTTTTTACTAAGAATTGCAGCAGTAGTAATTTCGGCTGGTTCTGCAATTGTTGGGATTCTCATTTTTCTTAAAGTCGATATACAACCGATTTATGTTGTTGCTTGGCTTGCTACACTGTGTCTTTTGCTCCTCGGTTTCATCATTCTTAAGTTGTTAGAAAGTTTTCATTTAGGCAAGCGATTAAAACGATTTTTATCGATTAGCTTGCTTAGCTTAATAGTTTGTCTAGCAATCTTTATTTTTAGCCCAGGCATACTGTCGGGTGAAGGCTCAGCTAAAGATTTTGTAGCTAACGTCAAGAAAGAGAAATACGGAGTAACTGAGTGCAAGCCAGCTCCAAACCCTAAGGACTGCTTGAGTTGGGGTGAAGACATCCTAATAGAAAAAGAATTCTCCGTGAGGAAGGATAATAACACAAGCATTCAGCCCAGCCCCGTTTGGCAAGGTTTCGACGCCAAATGTCTTGATAACTGGTCTTCTAAGGAGGATGCAGCTAAAGCATATTCTTCTGGTAAGTTCAGTAAGGCTGCAAAAGGGTTTAAGGATTTTGTTGATGCCTCTTGTCCTAATGATCCAGAGGCGCGCATATATCAGAATAATGCCGAGGCTCAAAGTTCTAGTAACCGTATTTATCGGATTGTTGTCAGCGTTCCAATTAGTAGAAAAAATGGAGAAGGAGGTCTTGATTCTCAGGAAATTCTGAGAGGAGTTGAACTGGCTCAGTACAAAATTAATGAGGAAGAAATACTGAGTAATAGTACAAAACTCGTCGTTGGAATTTTAGATGATGGACCTTTTGAGGATACTATAGAGCGAGAGCGCGGTGCCGCAAAAGTGGCAGCAAAAAAGATTAAAGAAAATCTCTTTATCCCGCTTGGTGTAGTTGGTCACTTTAGTAGTGATGCAACAGAAGAAGCATCCAAGGAATATGAGGGGAAACTTGTTTCTATTTCTCCAACAAGCACAGCAGTTAGATGTGATTCAGAAAGTGCGCAACAAGCTTGCATTTCTCAGGCTCAGGTCAAGTTAAGTAGCTACGTCTTCCGCACATCTCCGAGTGATAGGATCTCCGCTAAAACGTTGGCTGATTATCATGCAGATACAGTAGGTGGAAATGTAGCAGTAGTTTATCAAGGTGACTCTATATACAGTAATTCTTTCAAAGAGGCATTTCGAGAAGCCTATGACAAAACGAATAGCCAAGTGATTAATCCGAAAATAGATTCGGATGAGAAAGACCCCTGTAATATTTGGGGGAAGGGTAATAGTAGAACCTCTAGGGCTTGCCTAGACTATGCACAGAATAAAGATGCTAAAGCCTTGCTTCTTGTACCGCGTAATAAGGATGTGGGGAAGCTGCTTGGAAAAGATGGAATTCTAACTCTGAATTCCATGCATCAGGAATACTCGTTTGCCTTACTAGGCTCTGACAGTATGTATGATCAGAGTTTTTTTAAGCCTTTAGCAGAGCGTATGGTTGTCTCTGTACCGTGGCTAAGAAGCCCTGATTATAACGAGTATCCCATTGAAAAAATGGCAAGAGGGCGTTATTTGATAGGTGTCGGCGGGGATCCCGCAAAAATAAGTTGGCGAACAGCAATGTCTTATGATGCAACCTATGCGCTGGCTGAAGGAATAGCTAAAGCCTCCAATTTTTCGTGTTGGAAAGAACGTCTTAACCCATTGAATCCGGATGCTCAGTTAAAGTGCATTCGCAGCAATCTCAAGTCTGTGCTAACTAGCGATTTTTCGAGTCAAGGATCGACGGATGAAGACGATGCCCACACTGTGAGATTTAATGATGGAGACCGGGAAAGTGACAGCAGTTTAGCCCAACTCTGTAAGAGTACGGCATCGGGTTACGGCTTCCTTGAAGTTGATGATTCCCCTAAATGCGATCGCTGAATGATGATGCGATCGCGATCGCCGGAACAACTGCCCTCTTTAGCCTTTTTGCTCGGAACTTCGACCTCTGAACATTGCTAAATCACGACCTTGATTATCACCACTGATTTGTAAGCAAGTGGCGATCTAGCCACCCGTAGGGGCGGGTTTAGCCCACACGTAACCCATGCTGCAAGGAACTGACCACCAAAACCCGCCCTTCCGGATGTCTACCGCGATCGCCTGCATCCGGACGGGCAGGTTTTGATTTAACCCGAACGGGGGTTGCCGATACACGATCGGCTAAACCTGCCCCTACGAGGGTGTCGGTTAATGTGACAACGACGTGAATATGATTGGGTATTGCAATTGCGATCGCATTTGTCGCCTCAAATTCGGTCGTTCGTAGGGGCGGGTTTAGCCCACACGTAACCCCTACCGCAATAAACTGATCAACAAAACCCGCCCTTCCGGATGTCTACCGCGATCGCCTGCATCCGGACGGGCAGGTTTTGATTTAACCCGAACGGGTGTTACCGATACGCGATCGCCTGCATCCGGACGGGCAGGTTTTGATTTAACCCGAACGGGTATTACCGATACGCGATCGGCTAAACCTGCCCCTACAAGGGTGTCGGGTTAATGGATTGAAGGCGATCGCGGCACACATTTATAGGTTTAATTTGATTTGATGGAATTGCTGACAGCGATGCTGGATAATGAAAAGGTTTTCACGGCTGCCTGTCGTTAGCGGGCATCGGATACGGCCAATAGCCCTATCTATATCTATTCAGTGAACAGTTCAGTAAATTTCCTTCATTCCTCATCCCTTATCCCTCCATGCGTACCCATTACTGCGGTCAACTTCGAGCCGAGCACGTTGGCGAAACCGTCTCCCTTTGCGGTTGGGTTGATCGACGGCGAGACCATGGCGGGGTCATTTTTGTAGACTTGCGCGATCGCACTGGCATTTCCCAAATTGTCAGCGACCCAGAACGCACCCCCACCTCTTACCCCGCCGCTGACGACCTGCGAAACGAATACGTCGTTCGGATTACGGGGCGAGTCACTCAGCGTCCACCCGAATCGCTCAACCCCAAACTGGCCACAGGCGAGGTCGAAATCTATGCCGACCAGATTGAGCTACTCAATGCCGTCCGCAAACCGTTGCCTTTCCAGGTATCTACCGCCGAATCGGAATCGGTGCGCGAAGATCTGCGCCTCAAATATCGCTACTTAGATTTACGGCGCGATCGCATGAGCCGCAACCTGCAACTGCGGCATCAAGTGATCAAAACCCTGCGTCGTTACTTAGAAGACGAGCACCACTTTACCGAAGTCGAAACGCCCATCCTCAACCGCTCAACCCCTGAAGGAGCGCGTGACTACCTCGTTCCCAGTCGCGTTCATCCCGGTGAGTTTTTTGCGCTGCCTCAGTCACCCCAGCTATTCAAACAAATTCTTATGGTGGCCGGGGTCGATCGCTATTATCAAATTGCCCGCTGCTTCCGTGATGAAGACCTACGCGCCGATCGCCAGCCCGAATTTACCCAGTTGGACATGGAGATGAGCTTCATGACCCAGGACGAAATTCTCGACCTGAATGAAGGCCTGATCTGCCATTTGATTAAAACCATCAAGGGCGTTGACCTGCCCCGTCCCTTCCCCCGCCTTACCTATGCCGATGCAATGGATCGGTACGGCAGCGACAAGCCCGACACCCGGTTTGGGCTGGAGCTGGTAAATGTGTCAGACATTGTGCAAGGGTCGGGCTTCAAAGTGTTTGCCGATGCGGTGAGCAAAGGCGGAATTGTCAAAATTCTGCCGATTCCGGGTGGCAATGAGACCGTTTCCAATGTCCGCATTAAGCCCGGTGGGGATCTGTTTAATGAAGCGGCAGCGGCAGGAGCCAGAGGACTCGCCTACATTCGGGTGCGTGAGGGCGGCGAAATTGACACGATTGGCGCGATCAAAGACAACCTGACCGCCGAGCAAAAAGCCGAGATTCTGAGCCGTACGGGGGCAGAGGCAGGACATCTACTGCTATTTGCAGCGGGCGACACAAATACAGCCAACAAAACCCTCGATCGCCTGCGTCAAGTCGTCGGCAAAGAACTGGGACTGATTGATCCCGACAAACTCAACCTGCTGTGGGTGGTGGACTTTCCCATGTTTGAGTGGAATGCCGACGAGAAACGGCTCGACCCCCTACACCACCCATTTACAGCACCCCATCCCGATGACATGGGCGATCTAAAAACAGCCCGTGCTTTGACCCACGACATTGTATTCAATGGGTTTGAAGCCGGGGGCGGCAGCATCCGGATTTACCAATCTGAGCTACAGCAACAGGTGTTTGAGCTGATTGGTCTGTCGGCAGAAGAAGCACGCGAGAAATTTGGGTTTTTGCTGGAAGCGTTTGAGTATGGCACCCCACCCCACGGCGGCATCGCCTACGGCATTGACCGCTTGGTAATGCTGCTGGCTGGTGAAGACTCCATTCGAGATGCGATCGCCTTCCCCAAAACCCAGCAAGCTCGCTGTCTTCTCACCAACGCTCCTTCTGAGGTAGACGACAAGCAACTGAAGGAACTACATATCGCCACGGTTCAGAAACCTAAGGGATCAGCAAACAAAAATCATCCCGGTGTCATTCCCGCGCAGGCGGGAATCCATGATAAGCCTTCTGCTTGAGCCGGTATCTTATTTCAACTCAGTTCCCTAAGGGGTAATGTTTCAAATCTGTTAAGTAGTTCAACCTAAATAAAAACAAGATTCTAAAAGGCTGCGCCGCCCGCTGCGCGGGCGGCGCAGCCTTTTAGGGTTTTATGTTTAATTACGCCCACCTACTTACCGGATTTTCAACTCTCCCGGATTTTCACGTAATGCGCGTAAGTTCTGTTGTTAAGGCGCGTGGAATCAACTAAAACGGACACTGTTTGGTCGAAAAGCAGCCTAATCGCCCTACGCCCAAACAATCTACGACAGCTTTCGTCTGTACTCTTCGGCGTTAACAACGGGCACTTACCCAGCCACCTGTAGATCCGAACTATTCTCGATAAGATTCATTGATACTTAGAGATCTTAGCGAAAGGCAGCACCAATCCAATCCCCGTCTAGATGGATTTAGTATCCTAATCGACAATCAGAAGCAAATTTTCCACTTTTCTACTCCTTCACTCCTTCACTCCCTCATTTCTTCACTCCTTCACTCCTCTAATCCTCATGCTTCCCTCCGACCTTTTGATCAACCGCCAGCGCGGAGAAGAATTAGAGCCAAAGCGACTGGCTGTGAATGCTAAAAATAAGGCGATCGCCACTGACTTGGTTTCTCTATTTCAGCAGCATGTTGGCAAAACCCAGGGCGAACTCGACATCCAGCTTAAAGAACTAGAGGGTGAAGAAACAGACTTTAAGGTAAAGCGGGGTCTGGCGCATTTACTCAAAGCGGATGCTTTTAGCAGCTTTGAGATTGTTAGCCCCTTAGAACCACCGCAGTTGCGCCAGCGAGTATTTGCGCTGGCGGCAGAGGCGGCTCCGATTCCCCAAAACGCCACACGTCACCTCGCCACCCTAGCCGAACAGCTCAGCACCGAACTGGAACACGAAGTTCTACCCCTCCACATCCAGGCTGGACTCTATGCCGACCTGGCCGAAAACCGCATCTTGACTCGTTTCGATGCACCCACCCCAGATGCTCTACTGCATCGCTACAACCTGTCGCAAGTCCAGGGCGTGTTTTATAAAGCCAGTCATCTTACCCTCACGGCTCATCGTAATGATCCAGGTGAATATAAGCTGCTGTTTCGCTACCTTAAGCTATTTGGGCTGATGGCCTACATCGAAGGCGATGCAGACCACGGGTTTACCATCACGATTGACGGCCCTACTAGCTTATTTACCACCAGCACCCGCTACGGATTAGACATTGCCAAGCTGATTCCGGCGTTGCTGCATGTTACTAAGTGGAGCCTCAGTGCCGACTTGCAGATGCGCGACTACGCGGGCGCGCCCAAAACCTGCCGATTTTCGCTGAATTCTACCTGTGACTTGGTCAGCCATTACCCTCCTGGCAAGCCCTACGACAGTATGTTGGAATCGGCCTTTGCCGACCGTTGGAACCTGCTCAAAACAGATTGGGTCTTAGAGCGCGAAGTAGATTTGATTCCGATTCCGGGCAGCGTGATGATCCCTGATTTTCGCCTGGTGCATCCCGATGGCCGCACCGTGTTACTAGAAATTGTTGGCTACTGGCGACCCGAATATCTCCGAAAAAAGTTTGCTCAGGTGCGGCAGTCGGGGTGCGATAACTTAATTCTAGCCATTTCAGAACGACTCAACTTAGAGAAGGCGGGGGTGAAGGTGGGCGAGACTCCTGCCCAAGTGATCTGGTTCAAAGACAAGCTGTTGCCTAAGGCGGTGCTGGCAGCTCTAGAGACAGAAAATCGACAGTAAGAGGCTTCTAACCTGTGATAGGAACTGTGATAGGAGATTAGACCTCTTGCGTGAATCGTTTTCCGGCGAAGCTGGAGAACGATTCACGCTCACGAAAAAGCATTCACGCAAGAAGTCTAGTGGGTACTTTCCGCAGAACCCGTCCTGCATTATCTATCAGATCCCGTGGACGCTGGAGGTAAATATAGGTAGTGGTATTAATGTAAGGATTTTTTGATGGGCAAGCGAAGCCCGCCCATCAAAAAATCCTTACCAATTTAGGACTACACTATTCTGCTGCTGCGGCTGTTTCGGAATATGTAACTTGTCTCGCGTTGATAAAACGGGAGGCCATACTGGCAGTGTATCCATTGGGTACCATGCGATCGCACGCGTTTGCGTCAACAGCGTTGATCGTTCCTCCACTCATTCATCCGCCAAGGAGTGTCCTGCAATGAATCGCCGAACCCGTGTCTTGTCTAAGTCTGTCCTATTGTTAAGTACCTTAATGGGAGGAATGCTGATCACAAGCTGCGCCTCGGCACCCTCTTCCTCTTCTTCCGTGGACTCTGCTCCTGGCGCTGCATCGATGGAAGCTGCCGCACCAAGCGCTGAACAACAGTCCAATGGCATAGCTGCTGACATGGCTGCCAAGGGAGCCGCTAGCAATCAATCGTTGCCCACTGAGCCAACGGCTGGCGTACCCCAGGCGCAGCCCAAACTGGTAAAAACAGCTCATCTAACGCTGACTGTAGATTCGGTGAAGCAAAGTATTAACAAAGTGACGGCGATCGCCCGTCAACAACAAGGCGACATCCTCGGATTAGAAGACCAAGTTCCGCCCAATAACAGCATCCGTCACACCGCTTCGTTGCAACTGCGGGTGCCACAAGCCAAATTAGATGCCACAATCAATAGCCTCACAACCTTAGGCACCGTGCAGCAACAGGCAATTTCAGCCGAAGATGTCTCCACTCAGCTAGTGGATTTCCAGGCGCGGCTGCGTAACCTCCGCAATACGGAAACCATGTTGCTCAAAATCATGGAACGGTCTGGCAGCATTGGCGATGTGTTGAAGGTGTCGCAAGAAGTGAGCAACGTGCGAAGCCAAATTGAACAATTGGATGCACAACTCACCAATCTGTCGAATCGAGTGGCCTATTCTGTTGTGAGCGTAACGCTAGAAGAAGCGATCGCCTCCATACCGCCCCAAACGCCGTTGGCAACCGAGATGCAAGAGTCATGGGATCAAGCCAGCCACGCCGTTGGCCAGTTCACCGTGGGGTTGATGAAGCTCGGCATTTGGCTAGTGGCCTACAGCCCCTACTGGTTAACGTTGGCGATCGCTGCAACGGTCTTGTACCAGCGCCGCCGCCCCAGTTCGCCTCTACCTGTTAATGATGGAACCGAACCGCCTACAGCAAGTTAGCAGCAGGAACCCATGAAGGGCGATCGCTCTTCATGGGTCACTGGCTGGCGCAGGCTCCTTCGCTTTTTTCTCAAACACCTGAATATTGGGTTCTAGCAGGATAAATCCTTGAGGAGTTTCCTGCCCAATTTTTCCGGCGATCGCGGCTACCCATTGGGGATAGTTGGCTTGAGCCTCCTCTAGTTTTTTCCAAATCTTTGGCTTAACGGTGACACTCACCACCCTGCCCTCACAGTCCACCTCAAACGACTTCCAGCCGTTTTCAACGGTCTTAGCCTCTGGAAACTCACTAATTTTAATGGTGACTTCCAGTTTTCCTGGTATGGGCATCAGCTCGACTCCTTAACGTTTACTCTTCATTGCTGGGTCTTGTTGCTCCAGCTAAGGTAGCTGGAGCATTTCAGGTCAGGGCATTTTAAATCAGGGCATTTTAGGTGACGTGTGAAGTACGCCACCTGAATTTCTGCATGATCTACCGACTCAAAACCATTTGTCATAAGACTGGTTCAAATTGGTATGGGATATCTTAATCGATTTCTGACCTCCAATTTTCATAGCTTGCGATCATTTTTGCCTAAAGTCTGTGGAGAAAGCTGATTGGTAGTGGTGTTGAGATCAGGATTTTCAGATGGGCGGGCTTCGCCCGCCCATCTGAAAATTTTGGTATTGCTGATTTTAGGGATGATTTAGTGCCTCAGGGGCGACGTGTGGCCTTGGGACTGACTCCACAGAGCCACAAGCAACAATTCAGTGCGATCGCCCAGTGTTGTCACGAATACGCCCTCGCCTTGGTTGGGGTGAGACGACACCCAAGTACCCCGCAGTGTTACTTCGATGTGGTCAACATCCCCAATAGAGAGGGCGATCGCCCCAGTTGTTTCGGCGATCGCAGCAGCTTCCAGATCACGGCGGCCATTCGGCAAATCTGCGCGCAGTAGTAAGGAAGCAGTACAGGGTTCTATCACCAGTTGCTGTCCTGCCCGTAATGACAACAGCGTCCGTACTGTCAGCCATTCTTCAATGGACTTAGGCAGCGGCTCAATATGCAGCCCCATTTCGGTGTACGTAATCTTCAACATGACCGGGTGATGTCCTTTACGTAGGATTTCTCACGAACAAACGGTTCATATCACTGCCGTACAATCACCCTTAGTCTGCTGGTAGTGGTATTGATGTAAGGATTTTTTGATGGGTGGGTTTCGCCCGCCCATCAAAAAATCCTTACCAATTTAGGACTACCAGTCTGCTCATGATTCACTGGTTGTATGACTCCTGTGACGCAAGCAGTGACCATAAAGTAAACGCAGGATAGATGAGACGGATTTTGTAACACGTAGGGTAGTGCGTTAGACGTGGTGCTTACTGTTTGAACGGTACACGGCGCATACTCTTCAAACAGTAACCTTCTCGTTACAGCACAGCCCCATCAGAACATCAATCGCTTGAAATGCGTTTGAGACCGCAAATTGATTAGACATAAGGCTCACAATCTGCCGTCGTTCAAATCACTTCTGGCGTAAATACTGCTTGCAGGTGCAAACCATTCCTCAGCATTGCTAAACGCTTCGCTGAAAATAATTTACGCAAGAGGTCTAATCATCTCTCAACAGCCACATGTTCAGTTGGAAACAACTAAAACGTCCCCGCTTCCGGTTTGGACTAAAACAGGGGCATCTGAAAATGGCGTAAGTGCGCTTTTAAGCCTGGGTAAATTCTGTAGTGTTGCATCGATACCTGCCGCTTGGATGACCGGGTGTATGGCGTCTTTGCCGTCCAAAGCCAAAGAACTTGCTTGTGCCCACACCAACATCTGCGATCGCCAACCTGTGATTGCCATGACCCAACTCAAACAGAAGCTCGACGACAGCCAGCGTCACACTGCCTAGCAGGGCAATGAGCTGTGTCGAAACCTTGGAGACTAGCCAGCAAATCTTCAGCATGGTTCGCGGAAGGTAGAGAACTGCGAATGTAAACCCACTTGCGAAATCGTCAGTAAAGTTTATTGGTAGTCCTAAATTGGTAAGGATTTTTTGATGGGCGGGCTTCGCCCGTCCATCAAAAAATCCTTACATCAATACCACTAACAGTTTATTTACGAGATTTTGTTGACAAGATAGATTTTCATCCGGACAATTCACATACTA
Source organism: Elainellales cyanobacterium (assembly GCA_038321765.1). Lineage (GTDB taxonomy): Bacteria > Cyanobacteriota > Cyanobacteriia > Elainellales > Elainellaceae > CASBQJ01. Next base: position 36,923 of record JBBQFG010000002.1, on the reverse strand, counting down.
CACTTGTATTACGATGCTGTCTAGGCAATATCGAAAACTTTGAAAACTGTAAACCTTAGGAGCCAAGCATGTACGCCCTCAATCGCGCATCCACTACGGATATGGAAGTAACCAGCATTCGCCTGGAGCGGGAGTTGAAGGAGAAACTGAAGCAACTAGCTGGCAACCAGGGCTATCAAGCGCTGATTCGCGATGTGCTATGGCATTACGTGCAGCAAAAGACGGGCGATGTTCAACCGCTGGTATCGCGTGATCACATTAGAGTCAGCATGACGGCGATCGCCCAGCACGAAGAACAGTGCGTGCTCACGGGCAAAACCATCAAACCCCAGCAAGAAATGTTGCTGGGGCTAACCACCACCGGAGACATGGTGCCCCTGAGTATGGGAAGCTTAGAAACCTGAATCTAATCGGTTTTTTGATGGCTCCTCAAGCACGTAAACAATTTGGCCAACACTGGCTTCGCAGCGAGAGTGCGCTTCAGCAAATTGTGGCCGCTGCCAACCTATCGGGAAGCGATCGCGTTTTAGAAATTGGCCCCGGTACAGGCATTTTGACCCGTCGCCTGCTGCCCCTCGCGGCGGCGGTGCTGGCGGTTGAAATTGACCGCGACTTGTGTAAGCTCCTAGTGCAACAGTTAGGCAATGTCAAAAACTTTTTGTTGCTAGAAGGCGACATTCTGTCGCTCGATTTAGAAAATATTCTGACCCCGTTCCCGAAGTTTCAACATCCCAACAAAGTCGTCGCCAATATTCCCTACAACATTACGGGTCCCATTTTAGAGCGGCTATTGGGGGCGATCGCCACACCCAATCCCAAACCGTTTGACTCGATTGTGCTGCTGTTGCAAAAGGAAGTGGCCGAGCGCCTGTGCGCCAAACCTAGCTCCAAAGCCTTCGGGGCACTGTCGGTACGAGTACAATACCTCGCCGCCTGCGAATGGATTTGTCACGTCCCGGCTCGCGCCTTTCAGCCGCCGCCCAAGGTCGATTCGGCAGTGGTGCGGCTGATACCACGAGAGTGTGAAGCGATCGCCCATAGCACCCGCCATCTCGACACTATTGTCAAACTTGGCTTCGCGACTCGCCGCAAAATGTTGCGTAACAATCTGCAAAGCCTAATCGATCGCAACGCCCTCACCGAACTGCTTGAAGAGCTACATCTCAACCCCCAAGTCCGGGCTGAAGACCTGAGCGTCGTGAACTGGGTAGCACTCAGCAATGCCCTACAGCAGCGTGGCCTACACAACGAGACTATTGCCGTATCCGATAATGTGAACCTGAACAACCCCGATGATTAACGTGTACACATCAGTTCTAAACTTAGTAAGTAGTTCGACCTAAATAAAAACAAGCTTCTAAAAGTCTGTGCCGCCCGCTGCGCGGGCGGCACAGACTTTTAGGATTTTATGTTTAATTAAGCCCATCTACTTAAGTAGGTGGGCTTAATTAAATATATAGCCATAGGCATAAAGCTTAGAACATGCCAGCGTCGTTCCCGCGCAGGCGGGAATCCACCCCCGCACCTATCGAGCAGATGGATTCCCGCCTGCGCGGGAATGACAGGGAGGCGTCCTATTGATCATGGCTACCGTTATACACCGAACCAATCCGTCTTTTTATTGATTAGACGGCATTGCTTAATCTGGGTATGAATGCCTTTTTGAGGGCGCGAATCGTTTCCCGGCTTCGGCGGGAAACGATTCGCGCAGGAAATCCAATACCAACCCCGTCCGTGACACGAGATGTCTAGGGTGAAGGCCTGCCTGAGGGCATAAATTATTTTTCAGCGCAGAGGTGAGCCAATTTAGGCAAACGATCTACCACAAGTGATTTGCTACAGAAGCCGTATCTGGTAACTTTTCACGAGTGTGGTACGGTACTACGCGTACATGTTTGGACATTTTTTTGTGACAGCCTTGCCAAACGAGACTTTTACACAAACAGAATCTCAATTCAGATGCCTGGTACCGTAAACCAGTTTGCAAAAGTTTGATATTTTGAAGCGATTAATGGCTTAGATCTCTCATTAGAAGAATGATAATAGGTCTAGGGTTGTCTAATAAGACATGAGGCTACCAACCTTGCCAGCCAACTCATTCCAAGGAATGAGGTAAGGTGCAAGAGTTAAAGTTTTCCAGCTTGATTCACGTACAGAGCACCAATCAGCACAGACTCTCTACGCGAATTCTATAAAAGTCCTCAAAACTTTTTACAGACTCTTGCGAGGGGCTTTGCTCCGCTTGCAAAAATTCAAAAAAATCTAGCCGTTGCTGAGTCAATTCATGTAAATAAGTAGTTCAACCTAAATAAAAACAAGATTCTAAAAGTCTGCGCTGCCCGCGCAGCGGGCAGCGCAGACTTTTAAGGTTTTATATTTAATTACGCCCATCTACTTAGTCCTCGGCTTAATCAGTGGTGAGGGTGAAACGCCCACCACTGATTAAGGAAACTCTAGTTTTTTGTATTCAATGTTTAAGGCTTACCCATGTATGATTTTGAAAAAAAGAAATTTTCGAAAACCGTCAAGTTTATAGTCATGATTTAGCCTCATCGCTCTACCGTTTTAGTTCAGAGCTAAGTCATCAAAACCGCTGCGTATTTTGAAAGTTCTGAGCGGCTTGAAAGTCCTGAATATTCTGAAGGTAATTGCGTGAAAGGTATTGATATCCATCGACTAAGGAGAAGAGGTAATTATGAGAAAGGAGCAGTCTAATTCACCTGATGGTGGAACAGCTCACTTAAATTTGTTTCTAGGCGGGGCAGCTCTGCCTTCTAGTCCGGCTTCAACGATCGCCATAGGCGATGTTAGAAACACTGAAGTAGGAACTGAAGTACAAGCGCACCTACCCCAACCGCGCTCTTGGCGATGGATGTTGATGGGTTTGAGTACCTGCGGCGCTTTGGGTAGCGTGGCGGCGGCGGCATTGCTGTGGATGTTTATGCTGCCACCTGCCCCTGATTGTCAAAGCATTTCTCCGCTGGCAACCGATATGGAGCGACTGTACTGCGCGCAGGAAGCGGCGCGATCGGGTAATTTGCCGGAGCTGCTGGCGGGTTTGGAAACGGTGGAAACTTGGTCATCTGACCACCCGCTTTATTATGAAGCCCAACGTTGGGTTAAGGATTGGTCGGAGTCGGTTTTAGCGATCGCCCATCAAAAAGTTGAAGCAAATGATCTGAAAGGAGCAGTGGCTACGGCTCGCCAAATTCCGCAAACTAGCCCAGTATTTGCAGACGCGCAAAAGGCGATCGCCCGGTGGCAAGGGTGGTGGAAAGAGGGAGAAGCTGTGTCTGCTGAGGTGCAAACTGCCCTTAAAGCCCAGAACTGGGAGCTGGCATCTGCAAAAATTCGCTCAATGGCCGATCTGGAACATCGCCATTGGCATACCGAACCGTCGAATGCGCTGATTCAGCAGCTAGCGATTGAGCGGCGTGCCCGACAGGCTTTGGCTAAAGCAATCGTCCTAGCTCAACCGGGAAAGCTCAAAAATCTCAGTGCGGCGATCGCCTCTGCTAGCCAAATTGACCATAAAGCCTACGCCTGGGTTGATGCCCAGACTGCTCTCAACGGCTGGAGCGATACGTTACTAACTGTGGGTTTTGCTCAGTGGAAAGCCCAAAAGCTAGATCAAGCGATCGCCATTGCTCAACAAGTGCTCTCTCATCCTGGTCGAGACGCTGAAGCCCAAAACCTGATTCGCCTCAGCGAAGCCCGTAAGCTGGTCATTTCTACCGTCACGAATTGGCAACCTTCACCCCAACACACGGTCAACCTGATGGAGGCGGTGGCCGCCGCTCGTCAAATTCCATCCAGCAGTCGCTTTTATGCTCAAGCACAGGATAGTCTTACCAGTTGGCAAGCGCAGCTAGAGGGAGTAAGAACGTTACAAATGGCGTTGGTAACGGCTAATTTAGGACAGCCCGGCGCGCTGAAATTGGCGATCGCCCAGGCTCAAACAATTACCCCCAGCCACCCCCGACGAGTGCAGGCACAAACCCTGATTGCCCACTGGCACAATGAACAGGAGCGCCTTGACGACAATCCCGTCTTGTTTCGTGCCCGACAGCTAGCGGCACCGGGCACTATTCTAGCGATGCGATTGGCGATCGCCCAAGCCAACCAAATTGCGATGGGGCGTGCCCTTCGGGGAGAAGCCCAAGGACTGGTTTACAATTGGACGCGCCAAATTGAAGCGATCGAAGACCGACCCTATCTCAGCATGGCGCGAACTTTGGCACAGCGCGGCAGACTAGCCGAAGCGATCCGGTCGGCAGCGCTGGTGCGGTCTGGTCGAGCACTCTATCCCCAATCGCAGGCTGCAATTCGCGGCTGGCGGGCAGATCTGCGTCGGGCTGAAATGCGAACGATCGCCGCCAGCACCCCCCGTTTATCTAGCCCAACCACGCCCCCACGCCCACAGCCTCGGCGAGTGCTACAAAATCCCCCTAGCTCCGTATCAACGACCGACAGTTCATCGACCCGTCCGGCTGCCGCTGTCGCGTCTTCACCGCCCGCCGATCTGCCTAATCCGCCAGGGTGGGAACTGCCCACTACCGCTGGCGATCGCTTACCCGTCCACGACTCGCGCCAGCCAGTAATGGAGACTGATCCCTCTCCAGCAATTCCCTCGGCGGCTGAGTTAGCACCACCTCCTGTGAGTACTCCAGTTTCTACGGTTGAGCGATCCCCCCAAGTAGAACGAGTTCCTGTCCCCGTGAGCGAATCACCCCGCCCTGCCGCCCTACCACGTCCGGTTCAGAGCGAACCCCGTCCAGCCAGTGGTCCTGCTCAATCTGCCGATCCCGTTCCTGCCAGTTTTTAATGTAACCGCAGCGTTTTAGGGACTGACGATTTTAGTTAGCTGCTGAAACCTGCTCATTGAGAGCAGATAGAGCATGACGGGTTGAATCGCTAGCTGCTAAATTGAGCGGCGAGACTTGTGTAGGCAATGGTCTAAAGGGTTCACTATATCGATTCAACTTTTGAGAGAGCACTAGCCACAGAAACATTGGATCGTCTAATAGGTATCGTTTCCACAGACGTTTGGGTTCTGAGAGTAGTCTGTACAACCATTCCAAGCCAGCATCACTAGCCCATCTTGGGGCACGATTCACCTGTCCTGCTTCAAAGTCAATCGTTGCACCAACAGCCAGAAAAATTTTGATAGTGGAGAACCGATCTTTGTAGGTGTAAATAAATTTCTCCTGCTTGGGAGCACCTACCCCCACGGCTAGAACAGTTGCACCTGAATCATTTACCATCTGAATAATGCGATCGCACTCTGCTGCATCGGTCTCAAATCCCACGGGTGGCGAATAAGAGCCAACTACAATTTCTCGACCGACTTTGCTATTAATTCTGCGTTGCGCTTCTGCTGCTACCCCTGGCTGGGCACCTAACAAGAAGAGTTTGATACCTAAATTATGGCGATGATATTCGTAAAAAGCAGGGAAAAAGTCAGAGCCAGAGATCTTTTCCCGAATAGGCGACCCTAGAAATTTAGCAGCATAAATTAAGATTTTGCTGTCGCATAATTTATAGTCTGCCGTATCGTAGATCTCGTTAAATAACCGATCTTTCTGCAACTTTACGAGGTGGTCTACGTTGGGCGTGAACACTACACCCTGCTGCAAGCGTTCCAGCACCTCTTGCATTGACAGATTATCAATTTGTAAATTCAAAACTTTGACACTGTTCATCCAGCACACTCCATAGCCGAGGCACTCAAACAAATAAGTAAATGTTGCTTTGAAACTAGCTAAAGCTAAGTAAATACCAGCAAAAGACCGTGTTCTCAAAACCTCTAGGCATGGTGAGCGCGAAAACTGCGCTCACCCGCTCCCAAGGATCTAAGCTGAGGGTACTAAGTGCCATCTGAGGGTAAAAGGCAGCTAGCTCTATGGCTTACTGTTTAAGTCTTTTTGCAGGTATTAAAGCGATCGCCAGCAGAATATGCCTGCTGCTAACATCTCTAAGAAGGCAATGGTTGAACGGGGCAAGTTCACATTCAATAGAGTGCATAAAAGTTCCTATATTGTTAATAGCATTCTAGAAACCTCTAAAAACAGCGGGATATCACGCACAATTCTTCTAGGCTGAGGATAGTGACTGAGAACTTAAGCGTAGAAATAACTAGTTGGGTTTACTGCACCTCCTTCTAAAAAAATAAGACATGATTTTGGTCATCGTTATGCTCAGTTAAGTAGGTGGGCATAATAAAACAAGATTCTAAAAGTCTGCGCCGCCCGCGCAGACTTTTAGAATCTTGTTTTTATTTAGGTTGAACTACTTATGTGAGTGAAATAAATTCTGCCATCTCACACCGTTTGTAAACTAGCCAGAACAATAGCTCAGCCACTACTGAATTGAATGAAACGCAACGTGCAACTAAAAGTCTGAAAACCCAAGCTGCTAGCGGATCGGGCATCTTGCCTGACTGGTTTAGACGGGCAAACCCATTCCACAAGAGGTTTGAGAAAGTTGCACATCGCGTATGAACTAATCTGTTAGCTCAGTTCTGTTACAGGGCTATGAGATTTGGGCATACTAAACTTGACATAAAACAAATAATTAATGTGTTTTATGCTGTTTTCTATTAAAGCCTTACAGATTGTTTGCAGTTCCAAGATTAAGGTATGCGGTGCTTTTAGAGTGAAGTTTGAAAGCAAGTTTTCTATGTCTATGTCTTTATGCCTCTAATGGCATAAAGACAATCTTTAAAGCATTTCCTAAAAAGAAGCTTTGAATGTCTTCTCGAAAATGAGTAGGTTTAATGCTATGAAAACAATCCCTGCTGTGCAATTTAGACATTTGAAGGAATTTCGATTTTGGCTGATTGGAATTGCTGCTGGCATAGCTGCAATTCACTTAACCCTCACTTGGAGAGCTGACAACGTCGACTTATTTGGAAGTAGCCTTCTCTTCTTTCTAGCGGTTGTTTCACTCTTGCGAGATCGTCAAACCCCCCTCAAATTGGACAGCGGAATTTCTGCTAGTGGAATAGGAATAGTACTAATTACTTTTGTGCTAGTAAGAAGTGTCGTCATGCCCAGTAAGGTCTTCTTGCTGCTGTCACCTCTTTTAGCTGCCTTAGGTTTAGCATTACTTGCTTCTGGATTTAATGGGCTAAGACAATATTACAGAGAATTAACCGTTCTTTTCTTCTTAGGTGCGCCGCAAGCACTAGTGCCACCGTTGGTTGATACAACAGGTATAACGGCAAAATTTGCGACGTTAGTCCTGTGGTATTTAGGATTTAAGGTGTCACGAGATGGGCTGAACATCTACCTCAATTCTGGCGCGGTAGAAGTATATCCTGGCTGTTCTGGTATTGAAGGAATTACCTACTTACTGTCGCTAGCAGGTTTGTTTCTAGTTATGTTTCCTATGAATTGGTTTAAGCGAGGGTTAACTCTCTTAGTGGCAGTTACGGTTGCATTTGTAGTTAATGGAATGCGAGTTGCCTTAATGGCTCACTTAGTTGCGTCGTCGGAGATGGAAGTATTTCAATACTGGCATAAAGGCGATGGTTCATTGATTTTTTCGATGATTTCTGTTTTGCTCTTTGGTGCTTGCTGCTGGGGTTTGAACCAGCATGAACAGGTTGCCGAGCAAGATGTTGACGATGTTGACGATCTCGCTGACTCTGACACGCTGGAGCTTCAGGAGCCATGAGGGGATGGAATCTATTTCGATTGCCACTAATGATGGTAACGTTCAGCAGCGTTGTGTTGGTTTTGGGCAAGCTAACGCTAATGCCACCCCAAGAAACTTCTGTAAAAGCTACGATCGCACTTCCTACCCAAGTATCCCTAAAGGGTTGGCAAGCACTCGCTACTACGCCCCTTGCGGCACCTAGCGCTGCAACAGTGCAAGATTCACCCGAAATGGTTGCTGGAAATACCTATGTCTACCAGCGCGATCGCTCTTCCAATCCTGTGACTCTGACGGTAGAACTTCGTTACTTGGTGGAGACTGACCCCAACGTTCGCAATCTGCTGTTGAAATATGGTAAGCCTCCGGCAACAGTTCCGTTTCCCTCGACCATCCATCATCAAGAAGAAACCGGATTTTATAGTCTCTATTTCTCCCAAGGTAGAGCTTACTTGAGTAGCTGTATCAATTCGCGCGGGGAGAGTACTGTAACCGAGATTCAGTTCAATCAAAATCGCTACGCGTACGACCTGCGACTTGACCGGGTCTTACCTGTCTTACTAGGTCGTGAAACTTTACGGGATGGCCGATGCCTTTTCACTGTTATGAGCCTACCCTTGCAAGCTCTTTCCTCAGAAGTGATAGATCAGACGCTAAGGGATGCCTGGAATTCTTGGCATCACTGGTGGCAGCCTCGGTTTCCATCCCCTTGATTGCTGATTAGAGGATGACCTGATCCAATTCTAACGTGCGTGCACACAGGGGGTTGGGCATATCTGTCAACACAACTGTAGCTAGGCCACAGGCAACCGCTACTTGAGATACGCAAACTATTCAATCAAAATTGATGGAGAGATCGTATGACACATTCAAATGAATCACCGAATCAGAGTCCCACTAATAAACCCATTTCACCGACGCTATTTCGGTGGGCAGGCTATGGGTTACTTACACTAACGTTGCTCGATTTAGCAACTATATTACTGCCACCTCGATTGATGGACCCCGTTTGGGAATTTGAAACAATGGGAGCAGTGATGGAGCGCATTCCCGTACCACTGCTGGCGATCGCCTTCATCTTTTTTGGTGAACTGCAGGCTCGCAGTAAATGGGAGCGTCCTTTCCTCAAAGCCCTCTCGTGGGGAACCTTGGTGTTTGGTATTTTTCTATTTCTACTCATTCCCCTGGGTGTTACCAACACGCTGCGTTTGAATAATCAAAGCACCACCCAAATTGAAACTCAATACAGCCAGCAAATGGAGCAGTTGACTCAATTTGAACAACGACTTAACCAGGCTAGTCCCGAAGAGATTAAGGGATTTTTGGAAAGCCAAGGCATTGCTCTCGATGGGGAAGCCGCTAAAGCCCCAAAGCAAGAAATCTTATCCCAGTTGAACACCGTCAAAACACGAATGCAATCACAGGCAGATATTGAAAAAACCAGCCGTCGAAATAAGTTAATGGAAAGCTCAATCAAGTGGAATCTGAGCGCCCTCATTTCAGGCTTTTTGTTTGTCTATACTTGGCATCTAACTCGCTGGGCGCGCAGTTCTAAGAAGAAACGCAATAAGGTATCTACTAGCCAGCCTGCTTCCTAAGAGATTTACACTTACAACTTGCAGCGATCTTCAATTGCATAGAACCCGATTGTTTTTGTGGGAGCCGCGTGGTTCTCCAAAAAGAATCGGGTTTTGCTTAGCGTGGAGCATCAGATGTACGATGCTTAATCCAGCAAATGAGTGATCTCGGTAAGGTGATAGGGCCCAAAACACTTGCCAAAACTAATGTGATCCAAGATGTCATATCGGTTTTGGGCGTTGAGGCATCTTGTAGAAAGATTTTGAGATATAGACCGAATGCACAACCAACAATAATCAAATAAACCACTAGAAGTGTATGCAGGGCTGTCACGATGGTTTTAAGATAGCTGAGCCACCAAGAAAGTCATGAGCAAGTGGGCAGTGAGATTTACGGTAAGTTCATTCAATTGTTGCTGAACTTGTGTGTTGCGTAGCGGATGATGATGGTAGCAACCCGATGACAAGAATTAGGCCAGTTCCCAGACCTTTAAGCCTTGCTGTATCTTTTTGCCTATTGTCTATCTACCTTAGGGTTTAAGCAAGAGGTGGCCATCTATGCAGATTTTTACCTTGGCTATTGCTAGGTACAGAGATAGGCAAACCCTTTCATTGCTTTGTCCCTGCTCAATGGTTTTTGGATAATCTGAATGCGCCAAATGCTGCGATCGCTTCGAACTCTCACCCATAAAATGGGACTAGCTTCATCGTCTTCTAAGCCTAGTTCTGTTCTCCCCACCTCTAGATTCCATTGGATTTTACCAGGTGAACTGGCGTTAGGCGGGCTGCCAGCTTCTGGCGATCGCGCTATCTTTGACCAAGCCAATATCAGCATTGTGTTTTCACTTTGTGCCCAGTCTGAAGGGGATTTACCAGAAACGATTACTCAGAATTTCCGATGCGTCCGTGTAATTTTGCCCGATAGTCGCTACGTTGCGACATTACAAGTAGAGCAACTGGCACAGGTGGTGAATTCTATCCATCAATTTATCCAGCGGCAGCAACCTGTTTATGTTCATTGTTTGGCAGGAATAGAGCGATCGCCTACGGTTTGTATAGCCTACTTATGTCAGTATCACAATATGAAACTCTGGGAAGCGTTTAACTATGTAAAAGAAATATGCCCCAGAGCTATGCCAACAGACGCGCAGCTCAAGACTGTGCAACGCTATCTTGTTAGCTTTTAAGCAGCCCCTCTAAAATGGCACTCAGCAATAGAACCCAGACCGGAAAACCCTGCGCTGCCAGCGCAGGGTTTTCCGGTCTGGGTTCTATATTTAATCTTAATCATGCCTACCTATTTATTTGGATTGCTTAAGCACCCCTGGAAACCTCTGGCGATCGCCCTGCTCAGCGGTATTGGCATGGGTCTGGCTGTTGCCCCGGTTAACATGTGGTTTTTGGCGTGGGTGGCCTTAGCTCCGCTGTGGATCTTGATCAGACTCGCTCGGCAAGCAGCGACAGGAATGCAGCCGTCTGCCTTCACGTTGCATCCCGCTCTGCATTGCCTCGTTTGGGCAATTGGCTACCACGGGCTTGCGCTCTCGTGGGTTTTTGACCTACACCCGCTGACCTGGATGGGCGTTCCCTGGCTAGCTAGTGTGGCGATCGCCCTGTTTGCTTGGGTGTTTATTACCCTGTGGGGGTCTGCGTGGGTGCTCATCTGGTATCTCAGCGTGAACTGGGTTAGCCAACTCTTAAACCGATTTTGGTCATTAAAAGTCTGGCGGGAGGGTTCTTATTCGGCCAATCAAACGGATTCTATCCCTGCGCTGACTTCACCTCACCAATTGTCTTCCCTCCACCCTTGTACTTACATCCTGCTAGGCACGGCCCTGTGGTGCATTGTTGAGGGTTTGGGTAGTCGTAGCCCCCTGCACTGGACCCCACTGGCCTATACTCAAAGTCCATTTAATTTACCGATTTTGCACTTGGGGCAACTGGCGGGGCCGATGACAGTGACAGCGGCGATCGTAGCTGTTAACGGGTGTCTGGCTGAGGCGTTTCTATCTTGGTTTGGTCGGGATCAGCATCGAGAGCAGCAGCCCCCTCGTACCGTCACTAATTCCGACGGCGTTCGCTTTTATTTAACGCTGGCTGCTTGCTGTCTCATTCTGTCTCATTTGATTGGCTTGGCTCTTGCTATTCAGCCGCTGACCGAACAAGCCGGATCAGCCTTTAAAGTTGGCGTAATCCAGGGCAACATTCCCACCCGCATTAAACTATTTGAAACGGGTACTCAATTGGCTTTGAAGCACTATACCCAAGGCTACGAAACCCTAGCAGATCGGGGGGTGGATATTGTGCTCACCCCAGAAGGAGCATTTCCGTGGCGCTGGGTTGGGACTCCGCAGCAGGCGCGCCATCCGTTTTATCAAGCGATTTTGCGGCGCGGGGTGCCAGCCTGGGTAGGAACAATTGGACAGCGGCGGGATGGATTGACTCAAACCTTGTTTACGATTACAGGGGCGGGCGAAATCTACAGCCGCTACGACAAGGAAAAGTTAGTTCCGCTGGGCGAATACATTCCCTTTGAAGCAAGTTTAGGCAGGTTGATTAGCCGACTGTCTCCGGTAGAAGGGTCTTTGATGCCTGGTCGATCGCCCCAAACCTTCGATACTCCTGTCGGACAGGCGATCGCGGCCATTTGTTACGAATCTGCCTTTTCTAACCTGTTTCGAGGCCAAGCGGCGCGGGGCGGTGAGTTTATTCTCACCGCGTCTAATAACGATCCCTATACTGCTCGCATGATGGCTCAACACCATGCCCATGATGTAATGCGGGCGATCGAAAGCGATCGCTGGACAGTTCGCGCTACCAACACAGGTTTGTCTGGCATTGTTACACCCCACGGTAAAACCGTTTGGATGTCTGGCTACCGCACCTATGAAACCCATGCCCATACCATCCATCGCCGTCAAACCAAAACTCTCTACGTTCGCTGGGGCAACTGGTTAACGCCACTTTTGTTTGGCTTGGCGCTGCTGAGCGAAGGATTAGCGTACAAAACGAGATACCAACGCTGATCGAGTCATTGAAAAAACGAATTCCCCCTAAACGTTGGGTAGTCCTCAATTAGTAATGATTTTTTGATGGGTGGGCTTCGCCCGCGCTTCAGAAAATCATTACATCAATACCACTACCCACAGCTCAGATATAGCCATAGTCATAAAGCTTAGGACATGCCAACGTGATTCCCGCCTGCGCGGGAATCCACCCCTACACCTATCGAGCAGATGGATTCCCGCCTGCGCGGGAATGACAGGGAGGCGTCCTATTGATCATGGCTACCGCTATACATCAGGCGATCGCTAGAGGATTGGTTTCTAAGTCGGTTCCGAGGGAAAACTAAATAACAGGTAAATCCTTTTGATAACGGACTCATGAAATTCTCCTTACCCTTGCCTAAAATGCTGGCCGCGATCGCAGTATCGGCTCTAGTCGCTTGCAGTCCAGCAGAAACGTCTGCCAACAGTTCTAGTTCTCCTGCTGCGGCCACAAACTCTGCCCCCACAGGCGAAGCGATCGCCAGCAGCTACGAAGACATCACTAGCGGTGAGGCCGCTTTGATGCCTGGGCAACACTGCTATGAGGCCGTGACAGACACCCTCGACGCAGCGATCCGCCTAACTGTAGCGGCAGATGGCCAGGTGACAGGGAACAGCGTTGCCACCATTAGCGATGATGCCAACAATTACTACACGTCTTACAGTCAAGAGCTGGCAGGCACTCTCAGCGGGTCAGAACTGGCTCTAGAGGTAACGACGCAGATTGAAAATGATGTCCAGACTACACAGGAAACCTGGATATTAGAGGGCGAACGCCTCGATTACAATGACAGAACTTTCCGTATAGTTGAGTGCGAAGCGGTGAAGGATCGCTTTACAGATCTAACAGGCGCAGAGTCGGAAGATCCTCAATCGGCACCGACCTATGCCAACACTCAACGGGTAGAGTTTGCTCCTGGTACCAGTAGTACAGTGGTCAGCAATGCTGTAGTACGTGGCGATCGCGACTTATACGTGCTGAAGGCTCAGGAAAGTCAGGTGATGGTGCTTTCTATAACTGCTGTGGAGGACAACGCCGTTTTCGATCTGGTGTCTCCTGACGGAAAAGTACTAGTGCGAGAGGGCACCGAGGAAGAAATGGTTTTGCCTGAAACAGGAGATTATCAGGTGATTGTGGGAGGTACGCGGGGAAACGCTAGCTACGATCTGACTATTGCTGTGCGCTAACTGCTGTGCATTAGACCCCCTGCGTGAATCGTTTACCGGCTGAGCTGGGCAACGCTTCACGCCGTCCAAAAAGGGGTAGTGGTATTTATAAAGCCATAGTCATAAAGCGTAGGGCATGCCAGCGTCATTCCCGCGCCGGCGGGAATCCACCTCCGCACCAATCGAGCAGATGGATTCCCGTCCGCGCGGGAATGACAGGGAGGCGTCCTATTGATCATGGCTACCGCTATATAAGGATTTTTTGATGGGCGGGATTCGCCCGCCCATCAAAAAATCCTTACCAATTTAGGACTACCCAAAAAGGAAGTCATGCAGGAGGTCAATTAACTAATGAGGCTTGATTGACGCATCAGGGGTGATTCAAGGCCAAGAATATTTTCAAAAAACCTTGAGGGTTTGGGTGGCATGAACCAAGCCAGCAACCGCAGACTCTGCCCAAGCCCCTTCACCTCGACGACCTGTCAGTACCATAATTCGCAAACTATACGCGTGGGCATATCCCTCTGCTTCTAGCCAAAGCAGGGGGCTTTCTACCTCACAGGTAATTTTTTCGTCGCTCATTAGCTCAGCCGCAATTTGGCTGATGCTATTTGCCAGTTGAATTGACAAACGACAAAAGTCGTCTAATTCTGCTGCCGTCAGCTCCAACGCCCATTCTTCTCCACCCACTAAGCCACAATATTCGGTTGCCTCAGGGTTCCAACCAATGCGCCAACCCTCTCCACTCTTAATGTGACGCGACATCTAAACCTACGGCAGCAACAGTTGCGCGTCACCGGGACGCGGCTCGGAGGGCAGGGGGGTAGTTGAACCCATGCCGGGGCGGGTGGTAGGTGTCGTGGAAGCGGGCGATCTGGATGGAGTAGGGGCGGTCGGCGGTGTATTCGTAGCAGGGTTAAACAGCCCCACTAATGTTGCCACAAGCTGCTCTCGCTGCACCCGATTGAGCTGTTGAATCGCGGCAACGTCCTCGCTCATGGGATTACTCGTCAACGTCATCGCGCCGGGATAATTGCTGGCAGAGATCGGCTCGTTCACACCCAAGTAGTCTGCCAGGGTTAGCTTCCAGTCCAGCCGAAACCCTGGCGATCGCCCCTTGATGGTCATGTGATACCGAATCAAGCGGCTCAAGAGGGTGCTGTTATCATCAACGTTGCCAGTTTCTCGGCTGGTGTAAGTGTTGGCTTGGGGCAGGTCGGGGAGCTGTTGATAGAGCACAGCGGCCACGCCGGGAAGGTCAGCAAATTGAGCGATCGCCCGTTGCGGCTCAAGTGGAGCTAGCCATCGCCCCCCATTCCCTGGCGACAATAAACCAGTTGGCAGCAACAACAACCCCGCCAGCAGTAGCACCAGCAAGCCACGCTTAACTGAAGTTGACTTTGCGGGGTGACGTTTTGTCGCGAGACGGTTGAGACGGGGCGATCGCATACTTTCTTCGCTTAAATTTCTTCGCTCAAGAGTAGGAACGGTTGTGTTTCAATGGTGCTGTCTATATTTTTGAAACGTGAGTGCCGCTCACACTCAGAAAATAACCAGTCCGCCTGAAGCATCCCTTATTCGCCAATGATTTCAGGCTGAGTCAATTCGTCAGACATTTCAATAATGGCACGAATGACGGGCTTCATTTTAGGATCGTCGAGGCTGTCAAACTCTTCAAACCGACGGCGCTGTGCCCGATTGGCAACCTGCACTGTAATTCGATAACGATTCGAGGAAGCATTGAGCAAATCCTCAGCCCGACGCATGAGTTGAGCCACTTCAAGCAGAGTTCGCTTCATTCAAATCATCTCCAGCGTGCAATATACATCACCAGTCTATCAAGAACCGGGAGCGACGAGCCTACCTACCCAGTTCACCTACACGTTAACGGCATCCCAAAGAATCTCGCGTGGTCATCCCCGTGGTGGGATTAGTACCCTCGGCGCGATCGCACAGTTTGGCAATTTCGTATCGATCGAGAATGGCGTTTGAAAAATCTGTGCCCACCACTGTCACGTTGTCAAAACTGGTACGAGTCATTGTGGCATCTTCAAAAATGGCGTTAGTTAGGTCAGCTCCCACCAAAAAGACCCGATCGACCAGCGCTCCGGTCAAATTGGCATCTTTAAGATTGGCATTCAACATAACGGCCTTGGTGAGAATGGCATTGGTCAGATTTGCTCCTTCCAAGTTGATATCTCGCATCTCAGCCGCCACAAACGCTTTACCCGATAAATCAGCGTGTGAAAAATCGTAGTGTTTCAAATCGGCGTTGTTGTAGTTTACCGTGTCAATGGCGGCGATCGCGGGCATGGCTCCCAAAGCCACCCAAAGGCACGCCAATCCTACAATCAAAACAAGGCTAAAGCACCGTAGAACCAGCTCTTTCACGACCCATCCCTTCGACATTAAATCGTTAAGATTCAGCTTACCTCAAACCATCGACTCCCCGTAAGTAGATAGGCTTAATTAAATATAAGATCCTAAAACCCTGCGCCGCCCGCACAGCGGGCGGCGCAGGGTTTTAGGATTTGGTTTTTATGTAGGTTGAGCTACTTAGTTAGCGAGCAACAGATCGATTTCTAGTTGGTAAAACCATCAGATGCACTGCCACCCTCAGATTGGACTCGGTTTTGCCAATCTGTCCCAACCCGAATAGTCAAGTCAGATTCTAGGTCTCCAGTTGACGCAGAAACTACCTGCCCTAGCCCCAGCATTGACTCCAAAGCTTGAGCACCCTGCAAATCACCCCGTTGAACGATGATTTGGGTTTGGCTTTGCCAGTCTGACCAGTCTCGTACGGTGTAGACATCCTCAAAGCCTTGTTCGCGCAGGTACTGAGCTACCTCTCGTCCTAAGTTGGGATCGTCGGTGGCATTTTGAACAGCAATGCGTAAGCGAGTGGGTGCTTCGGGTAAGTCGTCTAGTGTCGTAGCAGTGCCTACCCGGAAGAAATCGCGCATAATTCGGTCTCGCTCTGCCCGATTCATAATCCAGTAACTAGCGATCGACTCATCGGGCGTGCTAAAGCGTCCCGGCAGCATAACCATGCGAAACTGCTCTTGGTCTACGTTTAGCCCAAAGTTGACCAAGGCCAGCATTTCTTCAAGCGTAAGATTGGTATCTACATATTTCTGCATCAACTCTAGGACTTGAGGCAGTTTGGGCAAAATTGCAGGACTAGCCAATCGGTTCTTTAAAGCTTGCAGAAGCTGCTGCTGTCGCTGAACTCGACCCACGTCTCCCAGGCGATCGCGCCGAAATCGGGCAAACTGTTCAGCTTGGTCACCATTGAGCGTTTGCCACCCCTCGTCCAGATCAATCTTGAGTTTCTGGGTTAAGTCTTCGTATTGCATGGGATAGGGCACATACACCTCAACTCCACCCAGCAAGTCTACGAGTTCTCGAAACGCATCGGTACTAACTCGCACGTAGCGGTCAACGGGTACACCGTCAAAATTAGAGCTAATCGTCTGAGCTGCTAATGCAGCCCCACCCTCCATGTTGGCGTGGTTTGCTTTGGCCACACCCGATCCCGGAATTTCGACTCTGGTATCACGGGGAATCGAGAGGATGCTAGCCGTGTTGTCAACAGGATTAACCCCAACCAGCAGCATGACATCGCTACGTCCAGAAAATGCGGTAGTAGAGCCTTCTTTTAAACCATCTCCTGGAGTGCCCACCGGAGCATCCATGTATCGATCGATGCCCAACACCAAGATGTTAACTGGGCGAGTAATTTTGTAGCCAAACCCTTGGTTAAATAGGCTGCCCACGACCTGCCGAACATCTTTAGGCGCTTCATTGCCAGCAGATGGCGGCAGCATGAACATCAAGCCTGCCCCCATTACGGCTGAAATGGCGGCTGTCGTTGTAAAGGCAACTCCTAAAAATAGCTTTCGAAAAAGACTTTTTGCCCCTGATGGTGCTTTGACAATAGGTGTGCCAGCGATCGCTATTGTCGCTCCGTCACGGTTTGCCTCCGCTGCACTGGCCTCTACCGTATTGGATGGCTGCCGTTCAGATTTGCGCTCAGACTGTACCACTCCCACTCCTACCTTATCAATATCAACACCACTCACAGACCCGTTCAACCTAAAGAGCAATCAGCCTCAAAGGCATACACGGCTCGTTACCCACAGAGCACAAACCCTTGATACTTTACAGCTCAGGGATCGCGATTATAGCTTGGGGATTGCAATGTTCAAAAACTGCACCTCTCACACTTCTCAGTTGAGCAAGCATAACCGAAAGCTCTAAAGATCATAAGTCTTGGCTGTATCAGTCTAGAAAAATGTATCCGGGTTAACCACACGTTATCAAATTGGAAGCGATCGCCCAGTAAGCTTTACGACTGCTCTAAAAGCTTTCAGGGAAACCGTAAAGCAAACCAAAACAGGTTCCCCTCAACCGGTATTGCCGATTTCATGTATGACTTTTTTTGAAAGGGGCACGGAGCGGCTCTTTCAAAAAAAGTCATACCCAGATTAAGCAATGCCCCCTCAACCTTCTAGGTGGCATTTCAAACGATTCTCGATGCAGAATGCCAAAACTGCTTGAATCTTGGCAGAAGATTACGGACACTGTTCCAACCCCTACTGCTTCACCAAGATATCTGACACCAGCTCCCGTCCCCACAGATTTAGACTAACCAAAACTTTGTATAACTTCACCCTCCCTACGGCTGATTCCGCCCACAGGCCTGACTAGGTTGGGGTGCCAGTGCCATGAAGTCTTGACAAAGCTGCCGGAATCACGGGTAAAGATGCCGTAAAGGTGGCCAGACCGAATCAGTTCGATTTCAGAAACTCGATAAAATCAAACGGAGGTGCCGTCTTGACAGGAGATGGCAGGTTTAGAGACGGGCATCAAACTCGCGCAAGCTCGAAATTTTAGACTATAACCCGTGAAACCTCAGGTAGCCCGTAGGAGCTAAAGTGTATGATTCCTGTGATCCTGGCAGGCGGCAAGGGCGAACGCTTTTGGCCGCTTAGCCGTAAGTCTCGACCAAAACAGTTTTTGAGCTTGGACGGCAGCGGCAGAAGTTTACTTCAAGCGACTGCCGATCGCCTTTTAGATCTCGCCGGAAGTTGGGAAGGTTTGTGGGTGATTACCGCATCCCACCTGGCAGATGGGGTACGCGAACAGTTGCCCGATCTGCCTGAAGAAAATTTGCTGGTCGAAGCCGAGGGACGTGATACCGCTCCTGCTGTTGCCTGGGCAACTCTGGAAATTGCTCGACGCTATGGGGATGAGGCGATTGTCGGTTTTTTCCCGGCAGACCACTGGATTGGCGATTTGAACGCATTTCACCAGACCCTTCGAGCCGCTGCCGAACTGGCTCGCACACAGGGGGCGATCGCCACCCTAGGTATGACCCCCTCCTTCCCATCCACGGGTTACGGCTACATTGAACAGGGCGAACCCGTAGGCACGTTTCTAGGCCATGCGGCTTATCGGGTCAGCCGCTTTACCGAAAAGCCCGATCGCGCCACTGCCGAAGCATTTTTAGCCAGCGGTAAGTTTAGCTGGAATGGAGGCATGTTCATCTTCCAGGCAGGTGTCGCTTTGGCAGAGCTACAGCAGCATGCGCCCCACATCCTGGAACCGCTGGAGAAAGAAGGGCCTTCGGTATACCCCAAGCTGCCCAAGCAGAGCATTGACTATGCCCTCATGGAAAAAACCCAGAAAGCGTGCGTGCTTCCTGTCACCTTTAGTTGGGATGATTTAGGCGACTGGAATGCGCTTGAGCGCTTGCTCAAAGGCGACAAGCCCAATGTAGAATTGGCGCGCCATGTGGGGTTAGATACGCAAGGCGCTGTGTTCTATGCCACTGACGATGAAGATTTGATTGTGACCATTGGGATAGAAGATACCGTGGTGGTACGCGATAAAAACGTGACGCTGATCGTTAAAAAAGATCGGACTCAAGAAATTAAGCAGGTGTTGAAAACACTGCAAGATGATCCGCAATACCGCGACTTACTGTAAACGTAGTTGTTAAGGGTTGAATGGTCGTGTGCGTCGCAGACGAACATTCAACCTCCTGCGTGAATCGTTTCCCGGCGAAGCCGGGAAACGATTCACGCTCTCAAAAAGGCATTCATGCAGGAGGTCTATTCAACATCAGATTCTGTCTTCAAGAGATCTGTCTTCAAGGCTGCAACGATCCATTGTTAGTGGATTGTTGCAGCCTTAAATGATTTTAGGTATGTCCCGTCAAGTGTTGAAGCGGGTTGCAGGATTCCCTCGAATGCGGGGGCGATCGCCCCAATTCACCCCTGTGCTTTTTAGAAATACGTAGTTCAACCTAAATAAAAACAAGATTCTAAAAGTCTGCGCCGCCCGCGCAGCGGGCGGCGCAGACTTTTAAGGTTTTATATTTAATTACGCCCATCTACTTACTGTCCTAAACTCGCCGTTTTTTGGTGTTTTAGCAAGGTGCACACCAAAAAAACAAAAAATAACGGCATAGTTGGAACACGACCCTCTGAACCAGGTTATAGGCTATAGAGGTTAGAAGCTTGGCTGTTTTAAACATTTAGCTGCTAAGAATTCCCCTTTACCCCTTCTTGCCCTCACCCATGCTAAATGCGTCTTCCCCCCTTGCCTCTTCGCCTCGGATGATTTCGCAACTGGTTCAAACCAGTTCCCGTCAGGGAGAAATTGCTGAAGTTGTGCTGCGCCACGGGTGGGACTATATGCGCCGGTTACTGACGGGAGGAAAACCCGACGAGCCCAAGCTGCCCACCCCCACCGTACTACGCAACATTCTCGTCGATTTGGGACCCGTGTATGTCAAGCTGGGCCAGCTATTGAGCACTCGACCCGACGTACTGTCAGCAGCTTACATCGAATCACTGAGCACGCTTCAGTCAGAAGTGCCGCCAGTCGCGTGGGCTGAGGTAGAGGTCATCATTCGCCAAAATCTGCCGCGATCGCTGGAGGATACGTTTTCTACTATCAACCCCCAGCCCGTAGCGGCGGGTTCCATTGCCCAGACCCATCGCGCTACCTTAAAAGACGGTCGCGAGGTCGCGCTGAAAGTCCAGCGACCCGGTTTGGCCTCGATCATTGAACAAGATATTAAGCTGATTCGACTGCTGGCCAGTTTAGTCATCCAAACGGAGATTGGCAAAATCTACGATGTAGTTGCATTGGCAGAGGAATTCGCTCAAGCGCTTCAAGCCGAACTGCGATTTACTCAAGAAGCTCAATATACTGACGAGTTGCGGACTAACTTGGGACGCAGCCGCTGGATTGACCCCCAAAAGCTCACTACTCCCGGCATTATTTGGGAATTGACGACCGATAATTTGCTGGTGATGGAGTGGATGGACGGTGTGCCCCTGCTCTCCGCAACGTTAGAGGCAGACCAATCGGCAGATCAGGCGGCAGAAGAACGGAAGGCGATCGCCAATCTACTACTCCGTGCCTTCTTTCAACAAATTTGCCTGGATGGGTTTTTCCATGCTGACCCTCACCCCGGCAACCTGTTTTATCTCAACGACGGTCGAGTCGCGTTACTAGACTGCGGCATGATGGGGCGGCTTGATCCGCACACGCAAGAAATTCTGCTGCAACTAATGTTAGCCATCGTTAGCCTAGATGCCCAACGGTGTGCTCAGTTAACTATGCAGCTTGCGCCATCTGACCAGCCGGTCAATTTAATTCGGTTGGAAAATGATTACGAACGGCTACTGCGCCAATACTACAGCCTCAATTTGTCAGAGGTGAATTTTAGCCAGTTGTTCTATGAAGTATTGCAGGCCGCACGAAACAATAAAATTAAAGTGCCGGGAAATTTGGGTTTATGCGCCAAGGCGATCGCCAATTTAGAAGGAGTTGCCCGCAGCCTCGATCCCGACTTCAACTTTCCCGAACAAATTCGGCCACTGATGACCGATCTATTTCAGCGGCAGCTTGTAGGTGACTCACCCCTGCCAGCGCTATTGCGTACCCTGCTAGATGTCAAAAGCCTCTCGCTCCAATCTCCTCGTCAGGTTGAGCTGCTACTCGGTCGCATTACCTCCGAAACCCTGCAATGGAATGTGAGCCTGCGGGAGCTAGACAGCTTTCGTCGCACAGTCGATGCCTCGGCCAACCGCCTGTCCTTTAGCATCGTCGTGGGGTCGCTGATTATGGGAGCGGCAATTATTTCGGCAAACGCTCAGCTCAGTCGAGTCTATTGGCTCAGCGATGTATTGTTTGCTGCCGCTAGCTTCCTGGGACTGTGGCTGGTGGTCAGCATCTTGCGATCGGGCCAATTGAAATAGACCGAGTCTATAAACCCTAAACTCAAAATGTGCGCCCCCGTCAGGGAGGCGCACATTTTTGGTAACCCTAATTTCTTCTAGCCCCAATCCTATGAACTGGTCTGACGGTTCACTGGGCTGTTTGCAACTATATCGGGTAAGGTCAGTGAGTTCAGCAAAAACATCGCAGCCGCGCAAATGTTGTTCCTAAAGTCACAGCCAGAATGGACTGATGCCGACTTTGCTTACGCCTGTCTGGAATAATATTCCACAATCAGCAGTTCGTTAACCTGAAGCGCAATCCATTCGCGTTCAATTACGCCATTGACCTTGCCCGTCATTTTGTTTTTGTCAAACTCCAAGTGGCTGGGCAAGTTTGCCAATCCAGGAAACTGGAGATTTTCTTGTACTAACTTACGAGAGCGATCGCTATCTCGAACGCCAATGTCTTCGCCCGCTCTACATTGATAGCTAGGAATATCAACCACTCGACCATTGACCGTCACATGTCCGTGGTTTACCAACTGGCGTGCCGCAGGAATAGTAGGAGCCATTCCCAAACGAAACACCGTATTATCCAACCGCATTTCTAAAAATTGCAGCAGAGTTTGTCCGGTAGAACCTGCCGCCCGACGAGCCTTTTTCACATAGCGCAGCAGTTGGCGTTCCGTAACACCATAGTTAAACCGCAGCTTTTGCTTTTCTTCCAATCGCACCGCATATTCCGAGCGCTTTTTGCGATTTTGTCCATGTTGACCAGGGGGGTATGCCCGCTTTGCACTCTTGCGCGTCAATCCTGGCAAGTCTCCCAGGCGACGCACAACTCTGAGGCGGGGACCTCGATATCGTGCCATCTAGATTCCTCTCCGAAATGCTTTCCCAAACCTGTAATTATAGCCGCTTTAGTCTAGTCTGAAAACTACTTCGCAGGCAAATCAGCAGTTCTCTGTATTGAAATAAATGGTAATGGTATTGATGTAAGGATTTTTTGATGGGTTGGCGAAGCCCGCCCATCAAAAAATCCTTACCAATTTAGGACTACCAAATAAATAAGGGCTGCTGACTTCAAACTGTTAACCCTGGCAGCCGAGAGGCTAAGCAATTGCCAATAACCTCAGTCTACAGGGGCAATTTACAGCCTGGTTTAGTCAGATTTACTGATTGTTAAAACTGAGATTAATACAAGAAACGAATACGTCTCGCTCCCAGTCAGGTTTTCGGAGCATTTTTGGGTAAAGATTAGGGTAGTATAAACTCCAACAAATAATGCGTTGACGAAGAAATGCATTGGTTCAGGTCAGTGGATCGGCGTTGTTGATTTATCAACAAGATATCGCTGGCTGTAGCGCTACGAGCAGCCGACTGAAAGTGTTAGACAAGGCTCGACGATTTTTAGCCAATTTTGAGGATCATCTAAGTATTAATCATGACTAATAGTGTTGTAGTGTCACCCGTCGCTCACCCCATGGTGAAGTTTCAGCGTCAGGTGCGATCGCTGGTGACATCTAAAGTTCTCAAGCCAACGGATAGTATCTGGAAAATCGCTTTGCTATATGGCGATGAATGGGAATATTGGAAGCGCGAACTAGAGGACTTTGAATTCACCATGCAAGACCCGGTTGGAGACTTGCTAGCGGTAGAGATGTGGGATGACGAATAAAGTGTAGAGCATCGATAGCCGTGTCTCGCCTGTAGCTTTCAACCTCGTTCGGAGTTAATTTGAGACTGGCTAGGCTTTATTTTCCCCAAGACTCCCAAGACTCCCATGAATCTCACAAATCAGGTTTTCCCGGTTATCTGGCAAGATGACCACGTTTGGCTCATTGATCAAAACCGCTTGCCGGGTGAATACGATCTGGTGCAGATCAGCCGATCGGATGATATGGCAGTGGCTATTAAAACTATGATTGTGCGGGGTGCTCCGGCGATCGGCGTGGCCGCAGCCTATGGCATGTATTTGGGAGCGCGCGAGATTGTAACGGTCGATCGAGAGCAGTTCTTAATGCGACTAGAAGCAGTTGCCAACACGCTGCGGGAAACTCGTCCCACTGCCGTAAACCTGTTTTGGGCGATCGCCCGCATGATGAAAGTGGCTCGGCAAACGATTGGGCCAGTAGAGCACCTCAAGCAAGCCCTGTTGGAAGCAGCCCAAGCGATTCAAGCCGAAGATTTACAAACCTGCCAAGCTATTGGCGATCGCGGGCTAGCGGCATTGCCCCAAACTCCCACTCGCCTACGCCTGCTGACCCACTGTAATGCGGGAGCATTGGCTACTGCAGGCTATGGGACAGCGCTGGGCGTAGTGCGCTCGGCTTGGCGAGATAATCGACTGGAACGGGTTTATGCAGATGAAACCCGGCCTCGATTACAAGGAGCACGGCTGACAGCGTGGGAATGCGTGCAGGAAGGAATACCCGTCACGCTGATTACTGACAGCATGGCGGCACATTGCATGCAGCAGGGCATGGTAGATGCAGTGGTGGTAGGGGCAGACCGCATTACGGCCAATGGCGATGCCGCTAACAAAATTGGCACCTATAGTTTGGCGCTGGTTGCCAAGGCTCACAATATTCCCTTTTTCGTAGCAGCCCCTCTCTCTACCGTTGACTTTGCCCTCAGCGATGGCAGCCATATTCCCATTGAAGAGCGTGACCCCGTAGAGGTTGCTCAAATCGGTGAGACAGTGATTTGTCCTGCTGGCGTAGATTTTTATAATCCTGCTTTTGATGTCACTCCGGCAGCGCTGATTACAGCCATTCTTACGGAACATGGAGCTGTGAAACCCCAGGAGTTAATTCAGCTACAGGCCAAGCAGGTGCTTTAATTCCACTAAAACTAAACAAATGGGACAGGGACGCATCGTGTCCCTGTCCCATTTGTTTGCTCTGTTCGTTTAAAGCTACTGCTATGTCGTCTCATCAATGGTTTCTTGTTATAGCCATAGTCATAAAGCTTAGGACATGCCAGCGTCATTCCCGCGCAGTCGAGAATGACGCTGGCACCTATCGAGCAGATGGATTCCCGCCTGCGCGGGAATGACAGGGAGGCGTCCTATTGATCATGTCTACCCTATACCTGCTGTTCTTATCTACCCTCTTCTAGTTGCGCCCGGAGATTTGCCAGATCCTCATCTGCATTACTCAACGAATTAGCGGGTAAGCTAGCCGGAGCAGAGCCAGAAACAAGCTGTGCTTTCATGGCAGCGAGTTCAGCATCTACATCGTCGTTACTAGAAAGCTGGGCAAACTTTTGTTCCAATGTGTCGCTATTGAGTTCGGCGATCGCCTCTGACTTAGCTTCTAGCTCTAGCACTTTTTGCTCCATCCGCTCAAACGCTGCTACCGAGCCATCGGGACTAAACTTGCCCATCATGTCGTTCAGCTTCTCCGAAGCCTTGGCAGACCGGGCACGGGCAATGTACATATCTTTTTTAGTCTTGGCTTCAGATAACTTACTTTCAAGCATCACCATGTTCTGCTTCATCTGCGTCACGATGGTGCTTTGCTGGTCAATCTGAGTCTTGAGGGCATCTGCTGTGTCTTGATAAGTTTTACGGCGAGATAGAGCTTCTCGTGCCAACTCTTCTTCACCCTTTTGCAACGCCAACTGCGCTCGCTGATACCATTCTTGGGACATGCCCCCAGCCTGAACCTGCTGTCGTTCGGTGCGCTTTTGAGTGGCGATCGCTTGAGCAACTGCCTGTCGCAGCCTAATTAAGTCATCCTGCATATCCAGAACCGTCTGCTCCAGAATCTTTTCTGGATCTTCGACCTGGCTAATTAGGCTAGTTAAGTTAGCTCGAATCAAGCGCCAGATTCGGTCAAAAAATGCCATGACCAATCTCCGATAGGCTTATGGGTCAGCAACCAACATTTATCCTAACGCCTTAATCCTAACGTAGGAATGAGCCTGCTCGTTAAACCCCACAAGTTCCCTAGCGGGTTTGAATTGTACGTAAGACAGATAGCCTGAGAAGCCGCGCGCTGCATAGCTTCTCAAGCCATAGGCCAATATCATTTGAGCTGGTGTCGCTAACTAGCGTCGGTAAATGACTACTATGGAATACTGCTAGTTGAACGGTGTGATCTAAACGTGCTCTATTGAGCAACCCAACCGATAGGTTGGGCTACGCCAATTAGGGTCGCTGTAGTCTGGACTTACAGCAATTTTCAATTGCGTAAACCACAGTTATTTTTTAGAAGCCGCGCGGAGCGCGGCTTCTAAAAAATAACCCGCACCTAACCAAGCGCAAAGCGCTGTAAGTTAAAAGACGGTTGAAAGTGTCGGTAGCCTTTAGAGTGCCGCTTTTAGTGGAAGGCAGACTTATGTAAGCTAATTATGGGTTAAGTATGAGTAATTATGCGGAGCGATCGCTGGACTACAGAAACGCTCCTAAGTTGGAGAAGAGCTGAAACAGGCCAACGCCTCTTAATTTAGATTTACTTAGTTTCTATCTAGATTTACTTAGGTAGATACACGCCTCAGGAAAAATATTCCGTAAAAACCTACTTCCTGGATGGAAATGTTGCACAGCGGCGATGTCTCATAACCCAGATGCCTCATAGCCGTCGGTTATATGCCTCGTAATCGTCAGCTACACGAGATATCGGCGGGTAATAGCCAATTTCTAGACCTCGACAGATCATGTAAAACCCACGATGAGGGCAGTTACCCCGTTGTGTGCTCCATAACAAACAAACTACACAAGGCAGCGCAGGAGACCCCATGGCAAAAACATATGCAGATATTAACCTGGCAGAATTTATTGACCATGCTCTACTCAGCCCAATAGCCACCATAGAGCACTTAAACAAATGGTGTGATGAAAGCGATCGCTTCAAATTTGCTGCCGTCTGCGTTTTTCCAGGCCATGTGCGCCAAGCCGTTGCCCTGCTCCACGGCAAACATCCCCAAGTTGCCGCTGTGATTGGGTTCCCATCCGGTGCTAGTACCTCAGCTACGAAGCTTTACGAAGCCCAAGAGGCTGTGGAAAATGGCGCAACAGAGCTAGACGTAATGATCAACTTAGGCTGGCTCAAAGAAGGCAGAACTGATGAACTACATCGCGAACTTGCCCAAATCTGCGAGGCCGCAGAACACCCCGTCAAAGCCATTTTAGAAATGGGTCTATTGACAGAAGCGGAAAAGCGAATGGCAGCCGATATTTGTATGGATGCTGGCGCAGCGTTTCTCAAAACCAGCACTGGTTGGAATGGAGGCGCTACACTTGCCGATGTTCGACTGCTCAAAGAAATCACCAGAGACCGTATTGGCATCAAAGCATCTGGTGGCATCCGTACAGCAGAACAAGCAATGGATTTCATCTTAGCGGGGGCAACTCGTCTGGGCACTTCTACAGGGCCGGATTTAATTCGCCAACTTGCTACGCTAGGAAAGAAGGATATCAAAAGGATGGAGGATGAGGGATAAATGGGAAGCGACGTAGTAGGCTAGTGCCCTTCGTCTGTCTACGATTGCCATTGCGAGTCTCGATTCCCTTTCCTCCCTGGCATTCCTAATCCGTACTTTTATGCTGCACAAACGTTAGCGCGAAGATATTCCATACTTTTTCCTCTTCATGTCCCGAACTTACAAAGCTACCGGAATTAATCTTAAGGGAATGCCGATTGGGGAAAGCGATCGCCTCCTCACAGTGCTCACCCGAGAATTTGGGCTAATTCGGGCTGTTGCACCTGGTGCGCGCAAGCATGAATCTAGTTTGCGAGGACGTAGCGGTTTATTTGTGGTAAATCAACTTTTAATTGCTAAAGGAAGAAATTTAGACAAAATCATCCAGGCAGAAAGCGTGGATGCCTACACGGGTTTAAGCCAGGATTTACGCAAACTAACAGCAGGCCAATACCTAGCGGAACTAGTGCTTCATCAAGCGTTGAGCCACCAACCCCAAGAAGACCTGTTTGCCCTGTTCAATGAACAACTGCGCTGGTTAGAACAACTGCCAGCCTCGGCGATTTTGCCCTACCTGTCCTATGCGATGTTTCGACTGCTAGCATTAGCAGGCGTTGCCCCCCAGGTACACGAATGCTGCGTAACACAGCAGACGATTTCACCCAACGTTTTGGATTTGAACTGGCAGGCTGGCTTCCATCCAGCATTGGGAGGGGTAGTAACAATTGAGGCGCTAGAGCGTCTAAAAGCCCAGCCGTCTCCGTCAGAATCTCCAACTCAGGCCGGAGATTATGGTCAAATCATTTCGCACTTCCAGGATTTAGCAGAGAATGGAGAGGAGAATGTAGACGCGATCGCCTCACGTTCCCCTGCATTCCGCAGAGGAAGAGAAAGCCCCACTCTAATCAAGGGTAGATCGGTTGCTCCATTAGCCTCTGAAGTCTCTGATAAAAAATCGGGGTATCGCGTTAGGCCAAACCGTCAGAATTTTTCTGAATTGGGAGTTCCCATTACGGCTCTAGAATTGGCAGTGCTCCAGCAGTTGCCGGAAGCAAATCTGATTCAGCCTGACGGATCGCTGTCTTGGTCTCTTACCCTAGAGAAAGCCTTACCGTTTGAGGTTTGGATATCTGTTGAGCGAATTCTGCGGCAGTATGCCCAGTACCACTTCGATCGCTCTATTCAATCTGCCGCCTTGGTAGACACCTGTTTTTCAGCTAGTTCCTATTCTTCTCTGGTCAACTGAGACATGATGCAACGGCTTAATCTAGACCTAGACATGCCCCTAATGACGCAGCTTGACCCAGTAGGGAAAAAAGCCTCGACGAATGCGCCCCATGTCGCACCGCAGCAGACACCGGCTGTCCCCTCAAACGGGCTGACCAATGATTCGTCCAAAGGGGCGCTCAAGGGCGAAACGGATATACCCACTAATGGTAATGGGGCTAAAAATTCTGCCAACCTCACCTCTGACTCGCCCCGTCAGCACGAGTACGGGGGACGGTTGGAGCAATGGGAGACCCCTGAGCCGTCACCAATTCCGGTGAAGGCTTGTTCTGAGTTGGAAACACAGGCCGAAAAGGCAAGTGAAAAAACCAACGGGCAGAACGGTGCCAAAAACCAGGCTAGTGTAGGCTTACCTGCCATCGCAAATTTGGCATTGACGGCAGAGCAGGAGCTACTGGACAGCAGCCGAGTGGAACCCGAAAACGGCGATCGCTTGTTACCAGCATCCCTAGCGCATCAGGCACAGGCAGAAAGTCCAAACCTAGAAAACCCGGCGGCAAAAAGTCCAGAGCATGAAAGCTCAGAAGATGCAACTGAACGGGGATTTCTGCCAGTTTTAAGAAATCGAAACTTTTTGGCACTGTGGAGCGGGCAAGTTTTTTCTCAGCTCGCCGATAAAGTGTACTTAGTCCTAATGATCATGCTGATCACTAAGCACTTTCAGTCCGAAGGGCAAACCATTAGTGGTTGGGTTTCGGCAGTGATGATTGCCTTCACTATCCCGGCTGTCTTGTTCGGCTCGGTGGCGGGAGTCTATGTAGACCACTGGTCTAAGAAGACAGTACTAGTCAGCACGAACCTCCTGCGAGGAGGGCTAGTGCTAATACTACCGCCGCTTCTGTGGATTTCGCAGGGCTGGTCGGCGCTGGGAGGGGTGCCCATTGGCTTCTTAGTGATGTTGGCTATTACATTTTTGGTCTCCACTCTGACGCAGTTTTTTGCGCCTGCGGAGCAGACGGCGATTCCCCTACTGGTTGAGCGCAAGCATCTCCTCTCTGCCAATTCGCTCTACACCACGACTATGATGGCCTCAGTCATTGTGGGCTTTGCCGTAGGAGAACCGCTATTGGCGCTGGCCGATACGGCGATCGCCCCCCTAGTCGGACATTTAGACATCGGCAAAGAGCTACTGGTGGGTATCAGCTATGCGCTGGCTGGTATTTTACTGCTACTCATTCGCCCTCACGAAAAGGTAGATCAGTCGAAACAAGACCTACCCCATGTCTGGGAAAACATTCGCGACGGGTTGCGCTATCTGAAGGATCACGAGCGGGTGCGAGCAGCCATGATTCAGCTTGTGATTTTATTCTCTATTTTTGCGGCGCTAGCAGTACTAGCGGTACGGTTGGCAGAGGTCATCCCCGAAATCAAATCCTCGCAATTTGGCTTTTTACTGGCTGCTGGGGGCGTTGGCATGGCGGCAGGAGCTGTAGTGCTAGGGCACGATGGTCAGCGATTTGCCCGTGCTCAACTCAATCTATATGGCTCCTTGGGCATGACAGCGGCGCTGGGGGGATTGTCTCTGTTTAATCAGCGGTTAGTACCTGTTCTATTGTTGCTGGCGGTCTTTGGAGCCTGTGCGGCGATCGTAGCCATCCCTACACAAACAGCAATTCAGGAAGAGATTCCCGAAGAAATGCGGGGTAAAGTATTTGGCTTGCAGAACAACGCCATCAATATTGCGCTCAGTCTGCCCTTGGCACTGGCTGGGGTCGCAGAAACTTTTTTTGGATTGCAGATTGTGTTTTTGATGCTGGCTGCTCTAGCACTAACGGGTGGACTGTTCAGTTGGGCGATCGCCCAACTGAAATCCAGCTAGACGCTATCGAAAATGATTAAATGATGATTAAATTCTTTTATTCATGTAAATCCCTTCAAAATTACCGTTAATTTGAATGCATATTGCCTGGCTTGGTAAAAAATCGCCTTTTTGTGGCAATGTTACCTACGGTCGAGAGGTGACCAATGCGCTTTTAGAGCGGGGTCACCATGTAAGCTTCCTGCACTTCGCCCAAGAAGAGCCTGTTGCGGAGATGCTGCCTGAAGAGCTTCAAGAAGTTTCAATTCCCTGTCTTTACAAATCTCAGATTTATACCATTCCATCTCCCAAAGCAAGTCGGGTTTTAAGTCAAGCACTACGGCGACTCAAGCCTGATGTTGTCCATGCCTCTCTTACTCTGTCTCCCCTCGACTTTGTTCTGCCCGAAATCTGTGAAGAGCTTAATCTGCCGCTGGTTGCAACGTTTCATCCCCCCTTCGATCGCAAACGGCGCAACTTCACGTCAGGCACTCAACACCTGATGTATCAGCTCTACGCTCCCTGCTTAGCCAATTATCAGCGCGTCATCATTTTCTCCGAGATTCAGCGCGACCTGTTGATGCGACTAGGCGTTCCTTACGATCGGCTAGCTGTAATCCCCAATGGCGTAGATGTCGAAAAGTACTCTCCTGGATTGTCTCGACTTAAGACCGAGTTAGACGCACGTCGTCTGTTTGTCTACCAAGGGAGAATTGCGACTGAAAAGAATGTAGAATCCCTGCTTAAAGCCTGGAAACAAGCCGATATGGGCGACGGTAGCAAACTGGCGATCGTCGGCAGCGGCCCCTTGGCTCATACCCTCATGCCGTTTTATGGCAGCGACCTCGGTATCATCTGGTTAGGGTTTATCGCAGACGAGCAGCGCCGAATTGAAATCCTACGCGGAGCCGATGTCTTTATCCTGCCTTCGTTAGTCGAAGGGCTATCCCTATCTTTGTTAGAAGCAATGGCCTGTGGCGCTGCCTGTTTAGCAACCGATGCGGGAGCCGATGGAGAGGTATTAAACGATGGTGCTGGCATTGTTCTCAGCACACAGCGTGTTTCCACTCAGCTTCAAACGTTGCTGCCTCTGTTTCGCGATCACCCAGAGTTAACCACTTTATTAGGCCGCAAAGCTCGTCAGCGTGTCTTAGATCGCTATACCCTTACTCGCAACATCACTCGTCTAGAAGATCTTTACCGCGATTTATTGGTTAAGCACCGTACCTACCTCTCATCTTCTCGATTATTTGGCAGAGACGAAGCTGGATAAGCACACGGCTGCAACCCTTCTACTGAACTGATCCGCGCTATTAACTTCAGGCATTTTACAAGTATTCCTCCGCTTCTTGATAAAAGCAAGTTCTGGAGTAAGCACTGCTAGGATAGAAGAATAGCTTTTCTGACATGCTTGCTCAAGTGCTATCATACGAAAGCACTAATTTTGCGTCTTGGATAGCAGTTGGGGCAAGCTGGGAGAATCCGGCGGTAACGCAGGGGTTGACTCATCAGGCTCGTTACTGAGTGCGTGTGTAACTTACGCACAGCTCACTTAAGTTAAATGAAACACCCCGAAGGTGTGCTGGATCTTCCCCATCACTCCGGCGTTGGCGAGGATATAACCCATGGCAGAAAAAGACGAATTAAAAGGGCAAGACGCTTCTAAAACGGAAGCGAAGGCATCAAAAATATCCGAGGCACCTGCCTTAGATCAACCCTCATCGTTTAGCATTTCTACGTTTCTTAAAGGAACGAAGGAGGAGCTAGATAAGGTTGTCTGGCCTAGTCGTCAGCAACTGGTGAGCGAATCTCTTGCCGTTATTTTGATGGTGACACTCTCGGCAACCATCATTTATTTGTTCGATAACTTGTTTATTTGGGCTGCCAAGCAGGTGTTCTGATGGTTTTTGCTTCAGATGAGTCGGACAATTTAGAATCGGTCGATACTGCTCAATTTGACGATGCGGAACAGGCTATTCCTCAAGGAACAGCCCGCTGGTACGCGGTACAGGTTGCCTCTGGATGCGAAAACAGAGTTAAGGTCAACTTGGAGCAGCGGATCGGGACATTAGATGTAGCAAATCGAATCTTGCAAATTGAGATTCCTCAGACTCCCATTTTAAAACCTCAAAAGGCCAGCAAGCCAAAGGAGGGTAGTGAGAAAGTCTTCCCAGGTTACGTCTTGATTCGCATGATCATGGATGACGAAGCTTGGCAGGTGATCAAAAATACGCCCAACGTGATTAACTTTGTGGGGGCAGAGCAAAAGCGACGCTATGGCCGTGGGCGCGGGCACGTTAAGCCTATGCCGTTAGGTGCCTCAGAAGTCGAGCGCATTTTCAAACGTGCTCAAGAGCAAAAGCCAGTCGTCAAGATCGATATGGCGGCAGGAGATAAGATTGTGGTGTTGTCGGGTCCCTTCAAAGAATTTGAAGGTGAGGTGATTGAGGTCAGTCCTGAGCGTAGTAAGCTCAAGGCCTTGCTCTCAATTTTTGGCCGAGATACCCCTGTAGAGTTGGAGTTCAATCAGGTTCAGAAACAGAGCTAGCAAAACCATGGCAAAGAAGGTTGTCGCAGTCATTAAGTTGGCTATTAATGCAGGCAAGGCAAACCCTGCTCCTCCGATTGGCCCTGCATTGGGTCAGCACGGAGTTAATATCATGATGTTTTGTAAGGAATATAACGCTAGAACTGCCGATCAGGTGGGACTGGTAATTCCGGTAGAAATTTCGGTCTTTGAAGATCGAAGCTTTACGTTTATTCTCAAAACTCCTCCTGCTTCGGTGTTGATTTTGAAAGCGTTGGGTAAAGAGAAGGGATCGGGTACGCCAAACAAGATCAAGGTTGGTTCTTTGAGTCGCGCCCAACTCAAAGAGATTGCTCAGACTAAAATGCCTGACCTTAACGCTAATGACGTTGAAGCAGCGATGAAAATCATTGAGGGTACAGCCCGCAACATGGGTGTGGCGATCGCCGATTAATCATCCGTGCTCGGTTGCCTATTGCTAGACTGTAGGTTAGTAGAAAGGTGGTTCCGTTAGAAAATCACCAAGTTTTTCAGTCTTTATCGTGAAATGTACCGTTAGCGGGGGAGAAACCTTGTTTCGTCAGCACCCCAGGAGTAAATAATGGCAAAAAAAGTATCTCGTCGATTGCAGGAATTGCAGAGGAAAGTTGAGGAGCGGGCATACGAGCCAGTTGAGGCTCTTACCTTACTCAAGGAAACTGCTACAGCTAAATTTTCAGAGTCTGCTGAGGCACATATTCGTCTGGGAATCGATCCAAAGTATACTGACCAGCAGTTGCGAACTACGGTTGCCCTGCCAAAGGGTACGGGTCAATTGATTCGAGTAGCGGTAATTGCCCGAGGTGAAAAGGTCACGGAAGCAGCGGGTGCGGGTGCTGATCTTTCAGGTTCGGAAGAGCTGATCGATGAAATCCAGAAGGGCATGATGGATTTTGACGTGCTGATTGCCACGCCAGATATGATGCCAGCGGTAGCAAAATTGGGTCGACTGCTAGGACCTCGCGGTTTGATGCCATCTCCTAAGGGTGGAACCGTCACATTTGACGTACCTCAAGCGATCGCTGAGTTCAAAGCTGGTAAACTTGAATTCCGTGCTGACAAAACGGGTATTGTTCACGTTATGTTTGGTAAGGCAAGCTTTTCTGCTGAAGATTTGCTGATCAACCTTAAAGCGCTCCAAGAGACGATCGACCGCAATCGGCCTTCGGGTGCGAAGGGACGCTATTGGCGCACGATGTTTGTTGCGTCTACGATGGGGCCTTCCATCCAAGTAGATATCAACGGATTGCGCGACATGAAGATTGGTGAAGCTGCCTAAGGTTGTTTAGGCTGGATGCCTCTAGATTTTGTGTTTCTAAGTTTGATGCCTTGATGTCCATTATCCACGCACAATCTGAGACATGCCCTAGAGAGTCAAAAAATTCTCACAACTAAATCTCTAAACCAAAGACAGCAGGGGCTAATCGCTTAATCGCCTGCCGAGGTTTATCTAAACTCGACTTCTGACTCCCGCTAAGGCTGGATCGGCAGGCGTAGTAGATATCACCCCGGCACTATGTCCGGGGTTTTTTATCGGACAGGAAGGCATGATAGCTTGATGCGCCTGTAGCGTAGATTGTTTCTCAAGCTTTGCTGGAAAGCACTCTACGTCTTCTAAGAGATTGGATGAGAAGACAGGTTTGATGATTTCGTACCCGATTTAAGGAGGTGAGATACGTATGGGTAGAACGCTAGAAAACAAGCAGGCAATTATTGCCGAGCTGAAAGAGAGTCTGAGCGCATCACAAATTGCATTTGTGATTGACTATCAGGGTCTGACCGTGGCCGAAATTACTGACCTACGGACGCGGTTGCGTCCAAGTGGTACAGAATGTAAAGTCACCAAAAATACGCTAATGCGGATTGCCGTGCAGGACAGCCCCACGTGGAAACCAATTACCGAGTTTTGCAAAGAGTCGTCTGCCTTTTTGCTGGTCAAAGACGATATCGGCGGTGCGATTAAAGCATACCAAGATTTCCAAAAGGTCTCCAAGAAAACCGTAATTCGCGGTGGAGTCATGGAAGGTCGGGCGCTATCCGAAGCTGACGTGAAGGCGATTGGCGATTTGCCATCGAAGGAACAACTGATTGCTCAGGTGGCAGGTGCCCTCAACGCTGTTACGACCAAGATTGCTGTTGGCATCAAAGAAGTACCGTCGTCACTGGCTCGCTGTGTGCAGGCGATCGCTGATAAGGATCAAGAAGCTGCCTAACTTGTGGCTAACTACCTGTCTCGGCTCATGGGCTAATAGCCCTGTCTAAAACTGTTTACGCTATCCAAATTCAACTTAGAGGAGATCCTCCATGTCTACTGCTACTGATGAAATTCTCGAAAAGCTAAAGACGCTATCTTTGTTAGAAGCGGCTGAACTTGTCAAACAAATTGAAGAAGCCTTTGGCGTAACCGCAGCAGCTCCTGCTGGCGGCATGATGATGATGGCTCCTGCTGGCGGTGCGGCGGTGGCTGAAGAAGTCGAAGAGCAGACCGAATTCGATGTCATTTTGACCGAAGTTCCTGCTGATAAAAAGATCGCGGTGCTGAAAATCGTTCGCGAGTTGACTGGCTTGGGCTTAAAAGAAGCAAAGGATGTTGTGGAATCAACACCCAAGGCTATCCGCGAAGGTGTACCCAAGGAAGCTGCCGAAGAAGCCAAGAAAAAGCTGGAAGAAGCTGGGGGCAAAGCGACTGTCAAGTAGATTGGATTCAAGACTTGCTCTGGTGTAGCTGTTGAAGTGACACCACCCGCACTTTATTCAGTAAGTGTTTTTCGAAGACCTTACGGAAATTGTTGCCCAGCGAGATGAAATGCTATGAAAGAGATAGGCACGGGCAAAGCCCGCGCCTATCTCTTTTAGATAGAAGTCATTTGGATAAGATGAATTCTAGAAATATCAAGGCACAATCGCCACTTTAATTGCCGTGCGATCGCGCATATCCCAAAATGCCTGTTCTAAATCTTTTAAAGGGCGCTGATCTGTGATCAAAAGCTCGAAGGGCAATGAGCGGCTAGCCAACAGGTTTAGCGCTTGGCAAACATAAAATGGTGTGCTGTGAAACACCCCTTTGAGTGTGAGTTCGCCATAGTGTAGCTGCTCCGTGCTAACCGTAATGGTGGTATCACGCGGACAGCCACCAAATAAGTTGACGGTAGCACCAGGACGGGCACAGGCGATCGCCAGTTCCCACGCACTGGGAACACCCGTCGCCTCAATCACAACATCTGCCCCCCAGCCATCCGTGAGAGATTTGACTAAAGCGGGTACATCGGCCACCCGGCGATAGTTAAACGTCTTCGCCGCACCCAGCGCCTCTCCTACTGCCAGCCGAGAGTCACTTCCTCCCAACATCAGCACCTCAACCAAATTTCTCACGCTTGGTTGAGCTAATCCCGGATCTGTCTCTCCACCTTCCCTCTTCACCCCATACCCTAACGACAGCGCCGCCACAAACATTAACCCGATCGCCCCATCGCCTAAAATTACTATGCGATCGCCCGGTTTTACATTGGCTCGACTGATGCCGTGAAGCACACAGGCCAACGGTTCAGTCATCGCGGCCAAAGCATCTGGCAAATCGTTAGGAATAGGCAACAGATTGTGTTGGACAATGGGTGCTGGTATTTTTTGATACTGGGCAAAGGTACCGTTATTAAACGTCAAGTTAGAGCAAAGAGAATATTCTTGCTTGCAGCAAAAAAAGCAATTCATACAGGGAGCAGAGTTATTAGCAACTACGCGATCGCCCACCTGCCAATTAGTTACCCCGTCCCCCAGTGCCACAATTTGACCAGCCGCTTCGTGGCCAAAAAGAGTGGGCGGCTTTAGCATCTTGGCATGGCCACCGCGCCGCCACACCTTAAGATCAGTGCCACAGGTAGTTGCCATCGCCACTCGAATAACGACTTCCCCATCTGCTGGTGTTGGCTCTGCCAACTGCTCTAATCGCAAATCTTCTTGTCCGTAGAGAACTGCCGCTAGCACACGCTATCCTTCAGTGTATTTTTCCGATAGTCCTAAACTTATAGAACCCATTTGACATCTAATTAGAATTGAGATTTAGGGCGATTTTTGGGCAGTAGGGGCGAAGCATTTGCACTCGAATTGAGGCTGCGTTGCCAGAATATTGATGCAAATGCTTCGCCCCTACAGAATATTCGCGAT
>JBBQFG010000001.1:0-76589 GCA_038321765.1 Elainellales cyanobacterium | reverse complement strand
TTTTGGGAGGTTTTGGACAGAACCGAACTGCAACCAAACTCTCAATAAATCGATAAACCAGCTTCAAAGAGACCTTAAGCAACGCAAAATCAAGCGTTTAGCCTTTAGCCCACAAGTCGATTAGTCCAAACTCAAGTTAGTAAGTAGGTGGACGTAATTAAACATAAAATTCTAAAACCCTGCGCCGCCCGCTGCGCGGGCGGCGCAGGGTTTTAGAATCCTGTCTTTATTTAGGTTGAACTACTTACTTGAAACAAGTCGTTAGGAGGTCTGCTGATCTGTGATTCCCAAGGATGTTCAGGACGTGGGCGAAACGGGCAGAACTCGGCTAGGATTTTTCTGATCTAGATGCAGGGCTTGCTCTAAAGCGGCTTTTTCTTGGGCGCGCTGAAGATAGGGCTGTAGCTCAATTCCACTCCTCCCCGTCAGAATGCTCAAATTATCCTGGCTCATTCCCCGCATCAGCATTTCAACACACCATGTGTGATGGGATTGTTCTGGAAAACCGGAAGGAACCAGCACTCCGTCTACTAGCCAGGGCCAGCGCTGGCGCAACTCCGACGCGTTCATAGGACTGCCAGCCGCGTTTAAAAATATGGCGGGCTGGTCGTCTTTGCGATTGTTTAACCACTGAGTTAGCGGATTGTTGGTAGAAGAGCCATAGCGCCGTTCCAAAATCCATTGGTTAAGCGGCACCAGACGAGGGCGATCGCCCCTTACCTGTAGAAGATGTTGATCGGTGTTACTCAGCGAATCGGCGCGTTGTAGCCCCGCTAGCTCCTCTACGCTTAACCCAGCTCCGAATAGCACGTAGGCGATCGCATAATCTTGCAGCCCTAATTTTTTGGCTCGTTTCAAGATCTGATGCACTGTTGAGGTTGATACATCGTCTACCCCATTCAGTAAGCTGGCCTCAATGGGAGCATTCGCTGATGCTCCGTCTGCTAATCCCTTTTTACTCGTTGAAATTGCCGTTAACGAGATGTCGGTCGATACCCTGTCTATCAAAGGAGTCTGAGTGACTGGAACCAGCGCTGCGTCAGGTTGGGCGACCGCTCCGTAGAGAAACAGTTCCACTAGACCATCAATAAAGCTGTCCCGATTTTGCCAGAGTTCGCTATATTCGCTAGTAAATTCCAGCACCGCGTAGCCCAGCAGCAGGCTATTAAGTAAGCTGGCTAGCTTCTCTGTAGGCATGCGGGTCTGGAGCTGTTCATGGCGCATCACGGTTCCTAAATACTGAGCCGTGTAGCGGTTTGCTTGTGTTAAACCACGTCCCAATGCTTGACGGTTTTCAATCGGGTAATGTCCGGCTTCTCCAATGAGCGATCGCACAAATTCCTGAATTTGCTCCAATGCCTGCAAATGGACATTGGCATAGTCTTTTAGCGCCAGCGATACACTTCCCATCTGATTTGCCTGCTGCCCCAACGCCATGCCCAAGCGGCTTAGCGCTTCGGCATCGTGCATAACCGCCAGCAACAGCCCATACTTATTGCCAAAATGCCGGAACAGCGTTACCTCATTAACCTCTGCCCGTTCAGCAATTTGCCGTGTCGTAGTTTCAGCCACACCCTGTGTAATGAAGAGTTCAATTGCGGCTTGAATTAGGCGGTGTCGAGTAGGAGTTTGGCGATCAGTCATGTCACATGCAAGTGGCACTTGCATTTAAACGGCAGCGCTGTTATGCTCAGAATGTAAGTAAGACTTGCATAGACTTCTACTGTAGCAATTTTCTTAAAAGGTAGAACTTCACATCCAGCGAAGCGTCAAAAAGCAGCTACTGTACAGCGGTTCCTAGCATTCTTTTCTAGAGCCTGCTATGCATATCTGCTTTGATTCAGAACACCTAGTGGTCACGGTCTAAATTTTTTGAAGAGCATCCTTAGTGCATCTTTCACCAAGTGTAAAGCCCGACTCACTAGTCCTGACTTAAATGATACCCCGTTGGAACTGTTCATCCAAAAACTCTAGCGAAAGTAGCAGTAGCGGATGCAAGGCTGATAAAAAGGAAAGTTTATGACACTCGGCTCTGTTTCATCTGCTCCTGCTCCAACGGTTTCTAAGGAGTACCAGGTTCCTCCCATGAACTGGTTTAGTGTGGGCATCTTTGCGGTTTATCATGTGCTGGCGCTGATGTCTCCTTGGTTTTTCTCCTGGTCAGCACTGGGTGTCATGGTGGTACTCCACTGGTTGACCGCTAGTATAGGCATTTGCCTTGCATACCATCGCTTGCTGACTCACCGTAGTTTTCAAGTGCCCAAGTGGTTGGAATACATCCTGGTTACGATAGGTGCTCTGGCGCTTGAAGGCGGGCCGATCTTCTGGGTTTCTGGACATCGGTTGCACCACGCCCACACTGAAGACGACTACAAGGATCCCTATTCCTCTAGCCGGGGTTTTTGGTGGAGCCACATCCTTTGGCTAATCTATCCTCAAAAAGAATTTTTTAACAAGGATGCCTATCAGCGTTTTGCCCCTGATGTTGCTCGTGACCCCTATTATCAGTGGCTTGAGAGTAACTTTGCGTTTCTGCAAATTGCTTTAGGTTTCGTGCTGTTGGCGATCGGCGGTTGGCCATTTGTGTTCTACGGTATGTTTTTGAGAACCGTTTTAGTGTGGCACGGCACTTGGTTCATTAATTCTGCCACTCACTTATTTGGCTATCGCAATTTTGACGATTCTGGCGATAACTCCCGGAACCTCTGGTGGGCTGCAATATTAGCCTACGGTGAAGGCTGGCACAACAATCATCATGCTTATCCCAACATGGCGAAAGCTGGTTTGCGTTGGTGGGAAGTAGACCCAACATGGTGGGCGATCAATGCGTTGAAAGCTTTGGGGTTGGCCAAGAAGGTTGTTATGCCGACTCCTCAGATGCTGGCTAGATTGAACAAGCCTGTCTAAGCCAATGCGGCGATCGCATCTAATTGAAAAAGACTGCAATTGAATCAAAGGGGACATGGCATAAAGCTGCTATGTCCCCTTTGATTTTTGGGGCTTTGGCTCAATTACAGCAATGGCTAACGGATTAAGCCACAAGTGATAAGTAGATGGGCGTAATTAAATATAAAACCTTAAAAGTCTGCGCCGCCCGCTGCGCGGGCGGCGCAGACTTTTAAAATCTTGTTTTTATTTAGGTTGAACTACTTAACAGTAGCCTTTTGACCTTGAGTTGAGGTGTTTAGTTCGGCGACTGAGTTTGAAGTGACATATTGTAATCTTCGCCGCGCCCGCCGCTACTGAGGCGTACAAAGTAGGTGCCACGGCTCAGGTTGCGGACAATAAAGCCTGATTCTTTATCGGGTCGCACCACCACAGAAAGAGGGGTGTTGCGAACGAAGAGCAACCGTCCTCTGGAATCAAGTAATGAGGTGATGATGTTGCGCCTACCTTCGTTTTCAATCGCAATTCTAAAATCTCGCTTTGTTGAGACTTTGAACTTGAAGTGGTCGAGATCTGTGCCACCTACATCGCCAGAAAAGCTGTAGCTTCTACCAATTGTTCCAATGTTTTTAGCGCTGCTAGGGCTATTGCCGGGGGAGTTTGAGCCAAATATGAAGCGAGCCGCTTGAGTCGGCTTATTGAATCGCAACGGGGAGGCAAGAAGATTGCTAGACATGGGTAGTTGAGCCATAAATTTTGCACGAGCTGACTTGCAGGTGCAGCGTCAGCAAGCTATCGGGGGGCAATGACGATGGCTTTACTATTGATGTCGTTTTTGACTGGATATTGTTCCTGGTAGCTGCCCCAGATGGAGTCACGGCGTTAAACAAGGTTGATTGTTTGAGTCTGACGCACCTGAACAATTAACCTTGTTTAAGCAGTTCAACCTAAATCTAAATAAAAACCAAATTCTAAAACCCTGCGCCGCCCGCACAGCGGGCGGCGCAGGGTTTTAGAATCTTATATTTAAT
Source organism: Elainellales cyanobacterium (assembly GCA_038321765.1). Lineage (GTDB taxonomy): Bacteria > Cyanobacteriota > Cyanobacteriia > Elainellales > Elainellaceae > CASBQJ01. The sequence continues at coordinate 72,672 of JBBQFG010000001.1, read as the reverse complement.
TAAGCCCACCTACTTGTAGCCATAGTCATAAAGCTTAGGACAGGCCAGCGTTATTCCCGCGCAGGCGGGAATCCACCCCCGCACCTATCGAGCAGATCGATTCCCGACTGCGCGGGAATGACAGGGAGGTGTCCTATTGATCATGGCTACCGCTATAAGATCCTCTAATCCGTCATTTTTAACGAAGGTGGGTTGAGGCTGAGGCGGCTATAGGTTTGCTGCATGAATGTTTCTAATACTTGATCTAATTTCACGGCACGGGAAGCTTTAAATAGGAGGCGATCGCCCGGTTTCACCAATACTTGTAAGCGTTCTATGAGGGCTTGGGGGTTGGCAATCTGTTCAGTGGGGATCGATGCGGCTCCGGCTGCTAAAGCATCTGCTGCTTCAGGATCGGCCAGGATCAGCAAATAATCCAGATTGAGCTGCCGAACGGTCGTGCCAACCTGATAATGCAAGTCTCGCGATCGCTCCCCTAACTCTTTCATCGTACCGATAACCGCAATGTGACGGGTTCCTGGCGTTTGTGCCAACAGATGCAGCGCGGCCACCATTGACTCTAGCCCAGCATTATAGGTTTCATCCAAAATCACCACATTGTTGGGCAGTTCGTAACGGCGCGATCGCCCTTGTGGTAGCTCGACTGCCAGTCCTTGTGTTAACGGGTACCAGTCAATCTGGAGCACCTGAGCCACTGCCAAAGCGGCCAGGTAGTTCAGCGCATTGTGGCGACCCGGTAGCGGCAGCGGTAGCCGCATCCCGTTCACCTCCAAGGTGTTTGGGTCAACCAACTGCCCACACACATCGCCTCCTTCTAGACCATAGGTTAAGGTCTTGCCGTGCCAGACTTGAGCCGCAGTGGCTGTCAGTAGGGGGTTCTCGTGGTTGAGGATGGCGACCCCGTTAGGTTGCAGATTCTGCAACAGTTCGCATTTGGCATTGGCGATCGCCTGTGCAGAGCCAAGCCGCCCGATATGGGCGGTTCCTACATTGGTAATTACTGCAATATCAGGCCGGGCAATTTGGGTCAACAGCGCAATTTCTCCGGCGGCTCGCATTCCCATTTCCACCACAGCATAACGATGAATTGGCTTCAGTTCTAACAGCGTTTTGGGCACGCCAATTTCATTGTTGTAGTTTGCCTGGGTTTTAAGAACCGCTCCTTGGATTTCTTCCTGGTTTGCTAGGACGGCTGCGATTAATTCTTTGGTAGTTGTTTTCCCAACCGACCCGGTTATCGCAATCACGGGAATCGCAAACTGATTCCTCCAGCAGCGGGCGATCGCCTGATAAGCCTCTAAGGTATTGGCCACTAGCAACAGCGGCAGAGTTTCTGCTCCTTCAGGAACGTGGGAAACAATGGCGGCGATCGCCCCTTGCGCCAGTGCCGCTTCGACAAATAGGTGCCCATCAAACTGAGCACCCTCCAACGCCAAAAATATCTCGTTTGGCTTGAGATGGCGGCTGTCTGTTGTTATCTGCGTAACTATCCCAGACAACCCTGCACCCGATATGTTTAGTGGCGTTGCCGCCACGATATCCACCAATTGCTCTAGAGAAAAGCAAGGCATTGAACTACCAACTCCTGTATGGATTAGCAGCCATCATAGCGCCGAAGCGATCGCAGCACTTGTCAAAAATTTTTATTTAAATGCCCGCACAAAATTTGAACTGCGATACCCTTCTAGTGGAACAGCACTTTCACCTAACCTTTCACCCAACTTAGTTGTATGGAATGCAATTCTTCAAGCCTATCTAGCTTCACTGAATAGTAGCGCCCTCAACAGCAGCACTCTTTAACCGGGCCATTTAAGGTCGAAGAGAGAAACTGGTACATTAACCGATGAAATTGACAGAATATTCGTTGACAATCGTGAACAAAGCTAATGAATTGCTACCCTTAACCGCCCTCTCTTTAGTAAGTTCATCAAACTTTCATGATTGCAGTGACCTCAATCACGAGGTCTCGGTATCTATTCTCTGTAGAATTTAACTATATGCAAATCACTATATGCAGATTTAGTTGAATTAACTTATAGGCTTCCCAGATGAGTTCTGCTATGTCCTGCAAGTGCGATACAAGCCTAGATTGTTACTCAGCCAAGCTAAGTGTCTAAAAGGGTGTTTCAAACGTTTATTTTTCTAAGTGCGTTGCATATAAAAGTAATCTTCTAGACTATTTTTCAAACAGCCTCTCAGGAGTGGTTTAAGCAGAGCCTAGCCAGTTAGGTTGGTTGGCTTTCGCCAATGTACTGGTGCCAGGGAGTTGAATTAGGGAGCACTGATAGTGGTCACCACACAAGCAGGTCGAAGCAATAGACATATTACCCCTGACGAACAAACGATCTATGACCATTTGCTCCATTGGATTGATTTAGAATCTCCAGAGCACATGGTGGAGCGGTTCCATGCACTGTTTATTGATGGTTCTAATTACGCTGACGCTGACGTAGTTGCGGCACTGAATCGAGTAGTTGGATCACGGCTGGCAAATGAAGAGTTCCGCTACGTCCTCAACCGTTGCTGTCACATCCTAATTAACCGCTGGCAATCCAGATCTCAATCTCAACTGGCCATTCCAAAATTAGTGGAATTGTTTGAGACGATTGATTCTGAAACCTACGGTGGTATGCATCGCACCCGTTCTCTGCGACGACTGCGAGAGTTAACGCGTCAATTTTCTGAAACAGAGCAGTGTCTTACCCTTCGGCGACTGGCTCAAGTGGTTAGTCAGACAGCAGAAGCCAACAGCTACGTGGGTAACTACCCTTTAGGGACGCTGATCCAACGCTATCCATACCTCTATGAGCATTGTCTACTCAGCGAAGATAGTACTCGTGAGCAACAAAGCACGGTGCGGCAAATTCAAGCTGCTAAACAGCATAAGTTTGAAGTAGATCTGTCGCAGTACATTACCTATCAGGTTCGCCGGACGCAGGCTGCAAACGAGGTGAAAGCGTTTCCGAACGGTTCTCCCCGGTTTATCTCCCCGGTATCTAACCCTACTCTCCTGGGCGATCGCGCCCTCAGTCAGGCTATTCGTCACTATGCAGGTAAAGTAGAAGGCGCTAGAACCTATAAGGATATTGCCAACAACTTTTTAACTCAAAGTGGGCATTCTCAATCCTATCGAGCCTTTAAGGACGATTTGTATCAATACATCACAGCATCTGTTGACCCAGAATACGGCAAGCGACAATTCAACAATCAACTCCATCTTCATCTTCGAAACACTCTGCCCGAAAGTAATTCCCAGATCCTCAACGACTTTTTAATGGTGCGGACATGTAGTCAACTGTTGACTTTTTTAGTGGTAGATAGCTCCCAAAAACCAAGCCATTTTGTATTTATTGATCTATTAACTAATCTGGGGCCAACCTTGACCATTGGTCTACTGCTTAAAATTGTGTTGCTTTGCCGCAAGGTTAGACCTGTATTAGAGCGTCGGTTCTCAATTTTGTTTAGCCATTATGAATCGTGTACTCGGGATGCAGTGCAATGGCTAATTGCTGCATTGGAGAATTTAAATGTTGCTCTCAGTGCAAATTTTGGTGCAATAGACCTGTCTTTTATGCGCTGATTAGGCTCTGGAATCAGCTATGCTTTATGAAGGCATTTTTCAGAACATCCAAGGAGTGTTTTGCATGACCCAAGTGGTCTTAGGCGAGAACGAAGGCATTGAGTCTGCGCTACGGCGGTTTAAGCGTCAGGTGTCAAAAGCAGGTATCTTGGCAGATGTAAAAAGTCATCGCCATTTCGAAACTCCAATCGAAAAGCGCAAGCGTAAGGCTATTATGGCTCGCCGGAAACGTCGTTTTCGCTAGGCGCTAATTTCCAACCTGTGCCTTCCTTTAGAGAGTGAGGGGTTCGGGTTCCCATGCTGAACTTATTTACAGCTAAGTCTTTAGAGGGGAAAGTATGGCAATTATTGGTAGTGAGCGATGAGTTACACTCATCGCTCGTATTTGTGTGATATTGCGCTGCAACAACACAACCCACTTAGAAGTCGATACGATAGATGAAGTGCCGCCTAGAGATCAATACGAGTGAGTCGTGTGATATCGGTTGAGTCGATACTGTAGCTGATATCTAGGCTGTAGCAAATAGCTGGTACTTCAATACCTGGTACCTAGTGTCTAGTTGAAAACTTCATCGAGTAGGGTTTCCAGCTAGTTGTCTCCTGTATCCGGTTGGTATCTGTGGGTATTTTCGTGCGGGGAGGATTAACCTTGAATCATACGGCATCTGAGCCAGGTTCGAATAATAATGCAAGATTGCCACCATCGCGTCTCACGGGTATCCCTGTTGCTGAAGCTTTAGACCAAGAGATGGAAGCCGCTTTACACAGTTTTAGCGACATTCAAGCAACTCTGAATTATCGACAGGCTCAGAATGCGCTTCGAGAGTTAATAGAGAAATTAGACTTGACTAGCCGGGAGCGATCAAGTTTAGAGCCAGAGGTTGGCGGTTTACAAGCTTTGTTGGAAAAGCTGGATTGCTTGGTTGTGCAGATTGCGGTATTCGGCATGGTCGGGCGTGGCAAGTCATCGTTGCTGAATGCATTGCTTGGGCAATCTGTATTTGAAACGGGTGCCGTTCATGGGGTAACCCAGTCTGTACAGTCAGCTAAGTGGACAATTCGGCGAGAAGCGCTGGGGGAGGGTAGGGCTGCGACTACCAGCCAAGCGGGAGATGCTAGCCAGCAGGATATTTGCCGCGTGACGCTACCAGGGGGAGGAGCTTCTCAGGTTGAATTAATTGATACACCTGGGATTGATGAAGTAGATGGGGAAACCAGAGAACGGTTGGCACGTCAGGTGGCACAGCAAGCAGACTTGATTCTGTTTGTGGTTTCAAGCGATATGACGACCGTAGAGTATGAAGCCTTGTCGCACTTGCGGCAGGCCAGTAAGCCGATGCTGTTAGTTTTTAATAAGGTAGATCAGTATCCTGAGGCGGATCGCCTAGCTATTTACCAAAAAATTCGGGATCAGCGGGTACGTGAGTTGGTGTCACCTAATGAAATTGTGATGGCGGCTGCATCGCCTCTCGTAACGACGGCACTACGGCACACTGACGGCAGAATTGTGGTTCAGCGTCGAGCTGGGAAGCCTGATGTGGAGGAATTGAAGTTAAAAATTCTAGAGATTTTGCATCGGGAAGGGAAGGCGCTAGTGGCGCTGAACACGATGCTATATGCAGATGATATGAGCGATCGCTTGGTACAGCGCAAGATGGAGATTCGCGATCGCAGTGCTAATCAACTGATTTGGAATGGGGTGATGACAAAAGCGGTAGCGATCGCCCTTAATCCGATAGCAGTAGCCGATTTAGTGAGTGGGGTAGTGATTGACGTTGCCATTATTCTGGCGTTGTCAAAACTCTATGGGCTGCCAATGACCCAGCAAGGTGCCGTTGGGCTACTTCAAAAGATAGCGCTGGGTGCAGGAGGGATCACAGCCAGCGAACTTGTTGCTACCTTTGGATTGGGATCACTTAAGAGCCTGCTAGGGGTTGCCACTCCACTATCCGGAGGGCTTGCTGTTGCGCCATACTTAGCAGTGGCACTAGCGCAGGCGGGGGTGGCAGGAGTCTCAACCTACGCGATCGGTCAGGTTACTAAAGAGTACTTGGCCAAGGGGGCTTCTTGGGGACCTGACGGGCTAAAGCCTGTCGTGACCCGGATTTTAGCATCCTTGGACGAAACGTCCATCATGAGTCGAATTAAAGATGAGCTTTGGGCAAAGTTAGATGTACAGAGGCGTAATCCGATCAGGACTGGGGCGGAAGGGTAGAAAACGAGCGACGTGGAGGAGACCAACAGCCAAGATGGCATCGCATCAGGTATTTGAGCAGTCTATTCAAATTGTGGCTAGTGCTACAGCGGTTGAGCAATGCTTAACCGATCTTGATCTGATGCACCGATGGCTTAATCCAGCCCTCCGCTGTGAGCCAATCGGCGATTGGAGCACCGATAAAGGCAGCGAAAGCCAATTTTTAATTCAACTGCCGTTTGTTCAACCAGCGTTGCGTAGCACTGTAGTAGAGCGCGAACCAGGGCTGATTGTTTGGGAGTTTGAGGGGTTTTTTCGAGGGCGCGATCGCTGGGAATGTCAGCCCACTGCTACTGGTACCAGTTTGCTCAACCGCTTCGAGTTTTATATTCCCAATCCGCTCATTCGTTATGGCTTTAATACCTTTGCTGCGACTTGGACTCGTCAAGATATGCAAGCTCAGTTGCGCCGCCTCCAGCGCGTTGCCGAGCAAATTTACAGTAACTAGGCAGCATCTAACGTTGAATACATAGCGTTGAATACATAGCGTTGAATACAGTGGAATAGAAGCGATTCTTATTCCTCTAAACTCCTAATTTCTCTGAACTCTTATAGCCATAGACGGATTGGTTAGGACGGGGTGCAGGGGTGGAACCCCTGGCTGGGGGCAAAGCCCCCACACCCCCTTTGATCCCAGTGTCCTAACCCTTGTGGCGACAGCTATAAGTAGATAGGCTTAATTAAATATAAGATCCTAAAATCCTGCGCCGCCCGCTGTGCGGGCGGCGCAGGATTTTAGGATTTGGTTTTTATGTGGGTTGAGCTACTTATCTGACACTAAACCTGAGTTAATTGCACTACTTGGTTGAGCTTACCGCTACGGAAACCTTCTAGGTCAAGGGTTACAAACATAAATCCATAACACTGAAACTCTGTTGTAAGCTCTGACAGATCGGTCTTAAGCACAAATTCTTTAATATCCTCTGCCGGTAATTCAATCCGAGCTGTGTCGCCTTCAGAGCGAACTCGCAACGTGCCTAAACCCAATTTGTGTAAATAGCGCTCTGCTCGCCCTACTCGTTGAAGTTTTGCCACTGTAATGGCTTCTCCATAGGGAAAACGAGAGCTAAGACAAGGCTGAGCTGGCTTGTTCCACCAAGGCAAATTCAGATGGCGTGCTATTTCTCGCACTTCCAACTTAGTAATGCTTACCTCGGCTAGAGGCGATCGCGCCCCTCGTTCTTGAGCGGCTTGAATACCCGGTCGGTAGTCGTGCAAATCGTCGGCATTTACCCCGTCTACCACGTAGGGATATCCACGCTTTAACGCCAGAGGCTTCAATGTATCGTGTAGCTCGCTCTTACAAAAGTAGCAGCGATTAACCGGATTTGACGTGTAATTAAGGTTATCCATCTCGTGGGTTTGCACCACTTCGTGCTCAATTCCTATCTCTGCCGCTTGAATCTTGGCATCCTCCAAATCTTCTGGCAACAACGAGGGGGAATCTGCCGTTACTGCTAGAGCGCGATCGCCCAAGACATCGAAGGCGACTTTTGCGACTAGTGTACTGTCGATGCCACCTGAGTAAGCAATCAGCGCTCGATCCATTGCAGAAAATAAATCCCGCAGCCGTCCTAATTTTTCTAGTACCAACATTCTCACCCTAATCGTTTCTCACCTATATCATTTCTCAAATGATGCACCAATGCCCACAGCCCTAGGATGTAACTGTTGGCTCCAAAACCACTGATTTGGCCTATGGCAACTGGCGCAATGTGTGAGTGGTGACGAAACGGCTCACGCTGATAAACGTTGCTTAGGTGAACCTCAACGGTGGGAAGGTTAACAGCGGCGATCGCGTCTCGGATAGCCACACTCGTGTGGGTGTAAGCACCTGGGTTGATTACAATACCCTGGTGCTGCTCTAACGCCTGATGCACAGCATCTATAATCATCCCTTCATGGTTGGACTGAAGAGTAGAGATCGCAACCTGAAGCAGCTCAGCTTCCTTGCGAAGAGACTGATTAATTGACTCTAAACTCACACGACCGTATACCTCTGGTTCACGCTGACCAAGGAGATTCAAATTCGGGCCATGAAGTATCAAGACGCTTAGTGACGAAGACACCTGACAAAAAGTGCCTTAACGACGACGATCGGGGTCTTTTACAGGAATTGGAATAGGCTCAGGCTCAGGCTGAGCGTTTGGGTCAAGCAGAGCCTCAATCAGTCTGCGTGCCCATTCCTTCAACTTCTCTAGTATTTCGTCTATGTAGTCCATCAGCCAGACAGCTCCTTCGATGCAGACCAAAATTCAGTCATCTCTAGGTCACAGTTCTCTACAAGTATTGCTGAATGCTCGCAAGTAAAGAATGCAGTTTAGTGTCCTAGCTTACTGACCTTAATTTATCGCGATTCCGTGAAATTTATCAAGCCTTTAGGAAAATGAAGATTCGGTACTCCGTTATTTTACCCGTTTTTTGGTGGCTAGAAATGGAACAGGATAGGATTACAGGACTTTCTAATCAATTCTTAGGAAAATCTGTAACTATATCCTCAACAGCCATATCCTCAACAGCCATATCCTCAATAACCATATCCTCAATAACCACATCCCCAGTATAGACTCATGCTGATTTCGAGATTTTAGCCTTTTCCATGAAGATGGCTTGGTGCCAAACTATGCAATCTCGCTGCCTTGAGTCATTTGAGGAATGATCACAACGTAGCGGTAACCCGTTTCAGGTGCTCCCTGAATTTTAATACTGCCCCCATGCATTGCTGCAAGTTGACGACTGAGCGTTAGCCCCAAATTCTTCCGTAGCAATATCTTTGGATCACCGCTTTCTGCTTTGAGCGCCAGAGCCTCTGGCGATTGGGGTAAAGGTTGTACAAGATTAGCTACAGGAAGCATCGGGTGGGTGGATGAAAGGGAATGGGAGCTAAAGCTTTGTTCAGCCGTTGAATTGGACATCTGATGACCCTGCAGCTCTGATTGAGGCAACCCTTCCCCTAACCACGGATGAGATGTCCACAGCGTTATGCTGAGTCGGTCTGGTTTGCGGGAAATATGAATGCGGATCACGCTCTCAGTGCTGGAAGCCTGGATAATGCTAAAGACCAGGTGATACAGCATTTGGCGAATTTTATCTTTGTCAAGCAACCAGATGTGATTTCCTGGTTCTACCGTGAGCCGAATTTGTTGTTCTCGGCGTTGGGCTGATTGCTCAAGGGTACTAAAAGCCTGTTGACAAAGCATTTCAATGTCTACCGGAGCTAGATGAAGCGTCAGGGTGTAATCGTCTAGAGCGCCTAGTTCTACGATTTCGTTCAAGGTCGCTAGAAGTTGTTGCCCACTGTCATGAACAATGTTCATGTACTCTTTCTGCTTATCGGTTAGCGGGCCGTAGATTTCGCGGCTAAGAACGCTGGCCATTCCCAAGATGGATGTTAGGGGGGTACGGAGTTCCTGCACCATTTGAGTAATTAGCTCAGCCTTTACGGAGCCTGGAATGCTGGAGGCGATCGCCCCGGTTGGCTCTTCACACTTCTGTTGAGTCGATTGTTTGAGCAATGTGTTGCGTTCAAACTCGCTCATGCTCCAGCGGGCAATTAGCTCTAGAAGTTCTATCTCGTGGGTGGTGAAATTTCGCGGGGCTAATTCCATGACTGCTAGTGTGCCAATGCACTCTCCGTTGGCCGTTACCAGGGGAACGCCCAAGTAGGCTTGAATTCCATAGCGCTTGACCAGGAGGTGGTTGGCAAATGTGGGATGGGCGATCGCATCGCTAATCGCCAAGACTTGACGGCTCTCAACTACGTGAGTGCAAAACGACTCAGTGCGGGCAATCTGGCGTGAGGCAGCTAGGTCGTTCATTAGTCCAATGCGAGAAAGACCCACAGCCGATTTGAACCACTGCCGATCTTGATCCATGACTCCCAGAATACAAATGGGCGCATTTAAAAAATGGGCAGCCGTCTGGGTGGCTTCTTCAAAGACGGGTACACTTTCGCTATCCATTAGGCCTAGTGCTGCCATTGTTTGCAGCCGTTTCTGTTCACTGCCTGCCATTGACAGCCCCTTATCTTGGGAGAATAACCCGTTCCCTGGGTTTAGCATCGCGACCTTCTTGCTCGACATAGCCGTAGGCGTTTTGGTTGAATGTGTACAAAAATCTTTTAATACATTTAGCGTTCCCAACTTTCAGTACAAAAAACGGCATTGCTGAATCGTAGGTATTAATTTTGCTGCGGATATAGGTGCTCAGTGGGACACCCGCGTCAGAATTCGTGTGTCAAGTCAACAATATAGAACCCATTTGACATCTAACATTTGACATCTAATTAGAATTGAGATTTAGGGCGATTTTTGGGCAGTAGGGGCGAAGCATTTGCACTCGAATTGACGCTGCGTTGCCAGAATATTGATGCAAATGCTTCGCCCCTACGGAATATTCGCGATCACTGGAAAGATGTCAAATGAGTTCTATAGAAAAGTAACTCTTATAAACTCCGTAAAAAATAATACTTACGCAGTTGGGTGCGGGTGCTGCTTACGGCCATCATCGTTCAACTTCCTTGGTTAATCGGTTAATCCTGTGAAGTGCGTCAGTCTTAAGTAATCCCAATAAACCTAAATTTAAAGTTAACGATTCACGCAGGGGTCTAGTAATCTCTCAGTTAATCTCTCAGTGCTCGTTTTCCTAAATATAATCTTAATGATCTGGCGGGGTTCGCTGATTAAACGCCAAGATGATTAGAATATGGGATGAGACGCGACGCGAGTACTTTGCTGATTGTTGACGCGATCGCCGAACTGTTCTTCTCATTTACTGCATGGGCGCTGCATGACTCCACCCCAAGCTCCACCCCCAACGCCGCCGAAAACCTTTCTGGGTGCTGTTACCCAAGCGGTGCAGAATGTTCAGGCAAAGGTCAATTTTTCGAAGCTAAAGCTAAAGCCAAATGCTCGCGTGCCCGAACTGTGGGTACAAGATGCTGAGGCTACAAAGGCGGAGGTGTATCCGCTGCTGGGCGATCGCTACCTGCTAGGGCGTAGTTCTAAGTCATGCGATATTGTAGTACGCAACCCCGTCGTCAGCCAGGTTCACCTATCGCTTGCTCGTGATAGCCAGCGAGGTCGCTATGCTTTCGTCATGCGGGATGAGAACTCCACCAATGGCATTTACCGAGGCAAGCGTCGGCTGGGCAAAATTCCCCTCCGGCATGGCGATGTGTTTAGTTTAGGGCCGCCCGATCTGGCTGATGCCGTTCGTGTGCAGTACGTTGACCCACCGCCTTGGTATGTAAAGGCCGCTAAGTATGGGCTGTATGGTTTTACAGGGGTGTCGGCGTTAACAGCGCTGTGGATTGGCCTAGAGTGGCAAAAGTTTGCAGTGCGACCTCTACCCGCTTCGGTACAAGGACCTGTGATGATCCTGGCGCGGGATGGCGAAACCCCCCTCAGTGCAGTCGAAACCCGTACTCACCTCGAAAAGCAGCGGCTATCAGAATTTTCGTCGTATTTGCCAGAAGCGCTGATTGCCTCAGAAGACTCCCGCTATTACTGGCATTTGGGCGTTGACCCCATTGGGACACTGCGGGCGCTGTTGACCAATATTCGTGGTGGTAGTATTCGCGAAGGTGGTAGCACGATTACTCAACAGCTAGCCCGTAATATCTTTCGCAGCTACGTGGGTACCGAAGACTCTGCCGGACGCAAACTCCGAGAGGCCGTTGTTGCGCTCAAGCTAGAAACATTTTACAGCAAGGACTTTCTGCTGCTGACTTATCTCAATCGGGTGTATTTGGGCAATGGTATCTACGGGTTTGAAGATGCGGCGCAATTTTATTTTGCCAAGTCTGCTCAAGACCTTACCTTGTCCGAGGCTGCGACGCTGGTGGGTATTCTACCAGCCCCGAATACATTCAATCCCGTAAAAGATTACAACACAGCGGTAGAACTGCGCGATCGCGTGATCAACCGGATGGCAGCGAGTGGCAAAGTCAGCCTGAAAGATGCTGAACGAGCGCGGCGATCGCGAATTGACGTTAACCCAGCCGCTATTCAAGAATTGCGTAGTAATTTGGCTCCTTACTTCTACAGCTACGTGTTCGACGAGTTGGACGGTTTGCTGGGCGAACAACTGGCTCAAGAGGGCAATTTTGTCGTTGAAAGCAGCCTTGAGCCAAAGTTTCAAAAGCAAGCTGATACCTCCCTTCGGACTGCTGTTGAAACCGAGGGGGCTGCGTCTGGGTTTTCGCAGGGGGCACTGGTTACACTAGACAGCCAAACTGGGGAAGTACTGGCAATGACGGGCGGAGTAAGTTTTGCGGAAAGCCAGTTTAACCGGGCATCGCAGGCGCTGCGTCAGCCCGGATCAACCTTTAAGATATTTGAGTATACCAGCGCCTTAGAACAAGGCATTTCGCCATCTACACCGTTTTCATGCGCCCCCTTAGATTGGGGTGGGCAATCGTTTAGCGGCTGTGAGCGCCTGGGTGGAGGCAGCGCTGACATGTACAGTGGTATTGCCCAATCTGAGAATGCGATCGCCCTGCGAGTGGCACGAGAAGCAGGACTAGACAACGTCGTACAGATTGCCAAACGGATGGGCATTACCTCACCGCTCAATCCGGTACCCGGTTTGGCACTGGGGCAAAGTGAAGTCACGCTGTTAGAGTTAACCGGAGCCTATGCCGTGCTGGCCAACGGTGGCCTGTACAATCGCCCTCACGCAGTTAAGCGGATTTTAGACAGTAGCGATTGCACCGATCCGCAGGACTTTCGTAGTTGTCGCGTGATCTACGATGCCGCCCAAAGCCTGCCAGCCAAAACGCCTGCCATTACCCCAGCGATCGCTAACACCATGACCGATTTGCTGCGGGGTGTAGTGCAGGGGGGCACAGGTCGAGCAGCCTACCTGGGTTTGGGTGAAGCCGGTAAAACTGGTACTAATAACGACAACCGTGACCTCTGGTTTGTAGGCTATATTCCTGACCGTAACTTGGTTACAGGCGTTTGGTTCGGCAACGACGACAACACATCTACCAACGGCAGAAGCGCTCAAGCTGCTCAGCTTTGGGGTGACTATATGGGTCGTGTGGCGCAGTAAGCGTTGGGTCGCCTGAGCAGTAGGGCAAGCATTGTCCCTGTTGAAAAGGCGTTCCTATTTCAGCCTGGAAGATAATGTCCATGCCGATTTAAATTGCTTTTGTGCCCGATGATTTTGGGAAGCCACGCGCCGCGCGGCTTCCCAAAATCATCAGTCATGTTTGTTTTGTAAATTGGTGTCACCTTAGGGGTCAAATTTGAGGGGATTTCCTGATGTAGGTTAATTCCTTCGGAATAGACAGATATATAAATATTGACTGCCGGGGTTTGTTTGCGTGGGCATACTGAGAGGACTCATCGTACAGTTGGCAGGAGTATTCCTGCCCGCTGCCTGACGACCTTTCAGCACTACCGTCTCTACCGCTGGCGGCTGTCGTGGGAGTCTGGGGCATGGATACCTTGAATAAAAAGCGCCATTGGCTAGATATTGCGGAATATGCGTCCTTAGTAGGGTTGGGGGTTGGCTCGGTTGCCTCGTTTGCTACCTCGCAGTTGTTTTACGCCTCCGCGCCGATTTCGCTGCTAGTGCTATTGAATCTGGCCAATCGCAATCGCTTTGAGCAAGAAACACAGAGTAATTTGGCGATCGCCACCAGCGATATCGACCAGCGCCTTTCGAAGCATGTGGAATTATTGAATCAGCAGATCCTCTCTTTGCCCACCCCAGAGATGATGGGTAGCCTCAAGAAATCTATGCTGACCCGCAATCGGGAGGTGTCTGAAACGCTCTCAGCCGAAATGAAGCTGATTCAGAGAGATTTACAGGCTCGGCTGGACTCGATACAGCAGCGAGATCTGGAAAGTATGCGGGGAGACGTGCGGCAACTGCACGACTATTACACCCAAGTGTGCGACAGTATGGTGCAGATTACGACGCAACTGCATCACGTTTCTACGTCAGCCCGGGTCGATGAATTAGATCATGCGATCGCTCAACTGCGAGCTGAATCTATCTATCTGCAAACAAATCTACAAATTCTCAGCGACCAAACTAAACCCACTCTGCACTCTTTGCAAGAACAGGTCAACCGTCTACATCAGCAGTTTCATAAATTGCCGCCGCCGTTCGACGCTAGCACCCTACGACAAGAGGTCACCGAACTCATTCGGGTGGTGGCCGATCTGGTGCCTCGGCGCGACTGGACAACACTGGTCAGCGAAATGCAATCGCTCTACTATCAGCAAGCCTCTCAGGCCGAGGCAGAAGAGCTGCTGCGCCGCAAACTGCAAGATGTTAACCAACAGCTTCAAAATCGCCCCACCCGCGACAGCCTAACGTCTTTACAGTATCAAATTAGCCATCTAAATCAGCAAGTTCAGAAGCTACCGCCACCCTTCGACCCTGCCTCTCTCAAGCAAGAACTGGCCAAGCTGTTAACGGTAGTCGCCGAAATGGTGCCTCGGCGAGATTTTAGCGGCTTAGTAGCGCAAGTAAATGCCCTTCAGCAACAGCAGGAGTTTCAAGAAAAGCTTGAAAAAACCCTGCAATCGGAGCTGGAATCGCTGAATCAACAGTTGCAATTGCTGATTACTGAACCAGACCCCGGTATCAAAAACCCGGCGCTCGCCGCTAACGGATCTGCCTCTGCTTCACTTGACCCAACGGCACCGTCAACCGCGTCAACCGCATCAACCGATGCGCCGCCAAAAGAATTTGAATCGCGCCTAGAAGAGATGCTGCAACGCGAGCTAGGGCGAATTGATCGCCAGTTGCTCTTACTCCCTACGGGTGCAGAGTTTCAAAATCAGGTTGAGGCGACTCTGCGGCAGGCGATTCAAGATATTAACCAGCAAATGTGGACGTTCCCCGATGGACCTCGCTACGAGTTTGTGCTGGATTTTAAGTCAACGCTGGCCACAGTAGCTGAAAGGCAGAGCGATCGCCCCTCAGAAACGTTGACCAGCATGGCCGTTCCCGATAGTCGTCAGGTATTAGAGGATGCCTTAGAAACATCGGAGCAGCGCCTAATTATCATTCTGCCTTGGTCGAGTCAGTGCAGCTTAGACGACGGGTTAATGCAGCGTCTAGAGCGATTTTTTCAGCAAAAACGGCGGTTAGATTTGGGATGGTGTTATTTGGCAGATCGAGAAACACCGCGTTTTTTGAGCGCAATTAACCAGCGGTGGCAATCGCATCCTCCAAAAATGGGCAAACTGCAAGACACGCTACAAAAGCTGTTGCAGATTAAGCGGCAGTATCCGGCACAGTTTCAGTTTAAAATTTTAGGGACACGCGAAAACTTTTTGGTGTCCGACGATCGCTATGCTGTTTTGGGAATTGACGAGGCGCTGACTGCGACTACCCTAGTTCCCAATTTGGAGCTAAAGCTACGCACCGATGATCCCGCAATTATTCAACAACTGACGCAACGGTTTGATGAACCCGTGCTCAATTTGCAGGATGTTGCTGCGTATTGGAATCGAGCCGCGACCCGTTACGATCTGGGCGATAAACAGGGCGCACTAGATGACTTTGAGCATATTTTGCGAGTTGCCCCAGACGATGCATTGGCGTACAACTTCCGAGGGCTGGTGCGCTATGACCTGGAGGATGCTCCTGGGGCGATCGCCGACTTTAGCCAAGCGCTTCAGCTCCAGCCCCAGCAAGCAGCCGCCTATTGCAATCGAGCTTACATTCGCGCCGAGTTGGGTGATCAGATGGGGGCGATCGCTGACTACACGGCTGCTCTACAAGTTCAGCCTGACTGTGCGATCGCTTTCTTTTTTCGAGGTGTGGCCTGTCAAAAAGTGGGCGAGCTGCGGCGCGCTGTTGGTGACTATAGCGCCGCCATTCAGCGCTCTCCTAGCACCCCAACGCCCTACTATTACAGGGGCTTAGCCCGTCCCAAACTGGCCGACAGATCGGGAGCGATCGCCGATCTAGAAACTGCCCTAGAACTCTTTACTGCCCAAGAAAACGAAGCTAACGCTCGCAAAGTCTTCAACAGTTTGCAAAAGCTACAGAGAACCGTCAACGTATCGGTTGCTAAAGCTAGACCAACGGCCACCCCAGACATGTCAAGAGTTCCCTTACCTGCACCCTCCCCAGGGACTGCATCCTCTTTCCAGCCCCCCGTAGACCCACCCATTTCTGCCTCAACCGCCCCACTCCCCGACTCAACGCTTGATACCGTACAGAGCCTCGGTAGAGATGACTTAGCTCCAGAACGCACCTCATTAGAACTGCTTACCAGCAATGGCTACCACCCAGCCGAAGTCGTTCTAGATCAGAATTCACTGTCCGCAACTTGGCCTTCGGAAGACCAAGATCTGCCCTTTGAAAACCCGTTTACAACGGATTTCTTAGAAGCGTATGACATCGGGAATCTGCCCGACGACGCTAGGGCGGATGATGAAGAGGTTGATCCGTCTGTTGCCGCACCCCCACAAGGCTCGTCTTCTCTGGATACCCTGGACAACAGCTCTCTTCACACGTCACCCCCACCCAGGCAGACTGCTAACTACACGTTACAAGCGACCGGAAGTGGCTGGTTCAGCCTCCAATTTGAGCAACCCGACTTTGCTAAGTAGATGGGCGTAATTAGATATAAAACCTTAAAAGTCTGCGCCGCCCGCTGCGCGGGCGGCGCAGACTTTTAGAATCTTGTTTTTATTTAGGTTGAACTACTTATAGCCATAGACGGATTGGTTAGGACGGGGTGCAGGGGTGGAACCCCTGGCTGGGGGCAAAGCCCCCACACCCCCTTTGATCCCAGTGTCCTAACCTTTGTGGCGACAGCTATACCTAAAGGGATGGCTCTGTAAGAGTCTCGCTCTGTGCGGCTCTCAGAAAAAATGTTAATCCGACTTAAGCGCGTAGCGTTAGGTCGGATTAATGCCGTCACGAGCCGCAGCGCTGTTGCCCAAAAGCACACAGCTCTAGTACCGGGCAGCGATCGCACGCGGGCTGACGGTAGTAACAGCATTGCTGGCCGTGGCGCATCAGTACCTGGTGGTTATCGTAGACTTGCTGCGCCGTCCACTGGGGCGGCAATTGGGCGGCTAATAGCGCATGGGCAGGTCCCACTGCCGTGTTAGTCGGAATCAAGCCCAGTCGGATGGCTACGCGGTGATGGTGGCTATCGACAGGTAGCGCCGCCCCACGCAGTGTACTGAAGCTGATCACGGCGGCGCTGGTTTTTGGGCCAACTCCTGGCAGCGATTCTAACCAAGCACGAGCTTCTGGAACCGATAAATCGCCCAAAAAATCCAGCGATAGGTGGCCGTTAAGCCGCTCGGTGAGCAAGTGCAAAATGTGTTGCAAGCGGGGAGCTTTGAGTTCGGGATAGGTGCAGGGTGCGATCGCCTCCTGCACAGCTTGAACAGGGGCATCTCGTACTGCTTCCCATGTAGGGTAGCGATCGCGCAACTGCCGAAACGCCAGCCCCGATGCTTGATTTTTGGTGCGGTGAGATAGGAGTGCAGACACCAACTCGCTCATTGGGTCGAGGGTGTGGTGTCTATAAGAAATTGGGCAACCATATGCAACACAGAGGCGATCGTGAACCTGCAAGGCTTTGTGCTGACGAGATTGAGCATCATTCGTTGCAGCAGGCATAGGATCAACTGGAGCGGTGGGAAAGAGAGGCAGTTCAGGTTGATGCACGGAAGCGTATTTGAGAATTAGGGAAACGCTAAATGGCCGACTGTTGAGGCAGAGGCGAGCATTTTGATCCTAGAGCACGAGTTCCCATAGCCGTATCGTTCAAAAGGGCAATAAAACGAATCCGGGCATCCCCTCCCACAGCCGTCTCCAAATTTCCAGAACCGATAACAATCCTTAAAACCTGTTTCCCGTGAAAATCAGGACAATGAGAAGATAGAGGACTGAGAATTCTCACATCCACGTTCTTCCAGGAGTATGTAACCCGTGGTTAGTCAAGTTGGCGTCACACAATACGAACCAAAAACTCAGGCGATCGCCCGTCAGCTCTTATCGGCGACTCGTGAGAACCGTTCCTTTTTTGCCCAAATGCGCGACCAGATGAATCTGAGCGAAAAGCTGCTGGGTTGGACGATGGGCAATCCTGGATTACGGGTGCAGTTGTTCCACTTTATCGACGCGCTGCCATCACTGCAAAGCAAGGCCGAGATTGCCCGTCATTTGCAAGAATATTTGGGCAAAGACAACGTTGAGCTACCCAGTGCGCTGAAGGGGATGCTGAATTTTGCCAGTCCAGAGTCGATGCCGGGGCAGGTAGCCGCCACGACCGTTTCGACCGCTGTTGAAACGCTGGCACATAAGTATATCTCCGGCGAAACGATTAAACAGGTAATCAAAACGCTGGAGCAGCTACGGCGAGACAAGATGGCGTTCACCGTCGATTTGCTGGGCGAGGCCGTGATTACGGAAGTCGAGGCGCAGTCCTATCTCGATCGCTACCTGGAACTAATGGAAGCGCTGACTACTGCCTCTAAATCTTGGTCTACAGTGCCCCAGATTGACGTTGTAGATGGCGAAGCGCTGCCCAAGGTGCAGGTATCGGTCAAGCTAACGGCGTTCTATTCGCAATTTGATCCGCTAGATGCCCAGGGCAGTCAAGCACAGGTGAGCGATCGCGCCCGGACTCTGCTGCGCCGCGCCAAAGAACTGGGTGCTGCCGTCCACTTCGATATGGAGCAATACGCCTATAAAGACCTGACGATTTCGATTCTCAAGCAGATTTTGATGGAAGAAGAATTTCGCGGTCGGAGCGATATCGGGGTAACGCTCCAAGCCTATTTAAAAGATACCGAAGCCGACTTGAAGGGCTGGATTGAGTGGGCCAAACGGCGGGGCACGCCGATTACCATTCGTCTGGTGAAGGGAGCCTATTGGGATCAAGAGACGATTAAATCGGCTCAACACGACTGGGAAAATCCCGTCTTTCAAAATAAAGAATCGACGGATCATAGCTTTGAACTACTGACTCGGCTGCTGCTCGAAAACCATGAGTACCTATATGCAGCGATTGGCAGTCACAACGTGCGATCGCAAGCCCACGCGATCGCCATTGCCCAAGAACTCAACATTCCTCGCCGCCGAATTGAGCTGCAAGTGCTGTACGGTATGGCCGATAAACTAGCAAAAGCGCTGATCGATCAGGGCTTTCGACTGCGGGTGTACTGTCCCTATGGCGAACTGATTCCGGGAATGTCGTACTTAATTCGTCGCCTACTAGAAAATACGGCCAACAGTTCCTTTCTGCGGCAAAATTTGGAAGAACGACCCGTCGAAGAACTTCTGGCTATTCCAGCGCTGTGGGAGGGCGATCGCCCCACCCCCGATTCGCCGAATACAATCCCTAACACTTCTCACCAAAACGGTACATTTCACGGCGCACCCGATACCGACTACTCAATCGCAGCCAAGCGCGATCGCGCCCTAGCCGCTATTCAAGCCGTGCGCCAGCAATTGGGTCAGACCTATCAACCATTGGTGAATGGCGATCGCGTCAACACGTTAGAGACCATTAACTCCGTTAATCCGTCCAACCCCGACGAGGTGATTGGTCGAGTGGGGCTGCTGAGTGTAGAACAGGCAGACGAGGCGATCGCCGCCGCCAAAGCTGCTTTCTTGGGCTGGAAAAACACCCCAGCGGCTGAACGCGCTGCCATTATTCGACGGGCGGGCGACCTGATGGAACAGCGCCGCGAAGAACTCTGCGCCTGGATGGTGTTAGAGACTGGCAAAGCCTTAGGGCAAGCCGACCCGGAAGTATCGGAAGCGATCGACTTTTGCCGCTTTTATGCCGACGAAATGGAGCGGTTGGATGCCGGAGTGCATTACGACGTTCCTGGCGAAAATAACCATTACCACTACCAGCCACGAGGGATCTCGCTAATCATTTCGCCCTGGAACTTTCCTCTCGCCATTCCAACGGGGATGACGGTGGCCTCGCTGGTGGCGGGCAACTGCACCCTACTCAAACCTGCTGAACCCTCGTCGGTGATTGCTGCCAAACTCACCGAAATCTTGATTGATGCGGGCATTCCCAAAGGCGTGTTCCAGTTCGTTCCAGGCCGAGGGTCATCGGTAGGGGCGCACATGGTAAAACACCCCGATGTTCACATGATTACCTTTACTGGGTCGCAAGAAGTAGGCTGTCGCATCTATGCCGATGCCGCAATTCTGCAACCCGGCCAGCGTCATCTAAAGCGCGTCATCGCTGAAATGGGTGGTAAAAACGCCATTATTGTCGATGAGAGCGCTGACTTGGATCAGGCCGTTCAGGGAGTTGTCTTTTCGGCCTTTGGCTACAGTGGACAGAAATGTTCTGCCTGTTCCCGCGTAATTGTGCTGGAGCCAATCTACGATGCCTTTGTTAACCGTTTGGTAGAAGCGACTAAATCCCTTCACGTCGGGATTGCCGAATCGCCCGATACTAAAGTGGGACCGGTGATTGATGCCCAGGCGCAAAACCGGATCAACGCCTACATCGAAAAGGGAAAACAGGAAGCTACGGTAGCTTTGGAAATGCCCGTTCCAGAGACAGGCTATTTCGTTAGCCCCACGATTTTTACAGATGTGGCTCCCACTGCCAAGATTGCCCAAGAAGAGATCTTTGGCCCTGTGCTAGCGGTGATTAAGGCAAAGGATTTTGAGGAGGCTGTGGCGATCGCCAACGGCACTCTCTACGCCCTCACGGGCGGCATTTACTCCCGCACTCCGTCTCACATTCAACGAGCCAAAGATGAGTTTGAGGTCGGCAATCTGTATATTAACCGGGGAATTACAGGGGCGATCGTAGCGCGACAGCCCTTTGGCGGCTTCAAGCTCTCTGGCGTTGGCTCTAAAGCAGGTGGACCTGACTATCTGCTGCAATTCTTAGAGCCGCGCCACATCTCAGAAAACATTCAGCGACAGGGCTTTGCCCCCATTGAAGGCGCAGATTAGGTTTTCTGTAGATTGTTTCCCAGCGAGGCTGGGAAACAATCTACAAACCAGGTTGGAAATTTAGTTACCGACCAATACCTCACCCCTCAGCATCCGCTGAGCCGCATCCAGCAGTGCTTCTTCTAAGTAAGGCTTGGTAAAGTAGCCCTTGGCACCGAGCTGAACTGCCATTTGACGGTGGCGATCGGCTCCTCTAGAGGTCAACATGGCGATCGGAATTTGGTGCAGCTCTGGGTCTTTTTGTAAGCGGGAGAGCAGTTCTAGGCCATCCATGCGAGGCATCTCAATGTCACAGAAGACGATATCGCAGGGTAGCCCAGAGCGGAGTTTTTCCCATGCCTCTTGCCCATCGCGGGCTTGTTCCACTCGGAAGCCGATTTTGGCAAAGGTCATGGAGAGCAGTTCGCGCACGGTAATCGAGTCGTCCACAATTAGCACGGTGGGGTCAGTCTTGACAACAACGGGTTCAACGGGCACCTCTTCACCCTTATCCCACAGCAGGCTGCCTACTTCTCTGCGGATGCGACCCAGCGACAGGTCAATCAGCTCTAGCACATCGGCGATCGGCATAATTCGCCCATCCCCCAGTACCGTTGCCCCTGCAATTCCCAATGGCTTGGGCACTGGCCCTTCGAGCTGCTTAATTACAATTTCTTGCTCTCCTAGCACTTGATCTACTTGCAGTGCAATGTAGCTACCTGCGTTACTGCGTAGCACTACAACGGATACGATGTCTTCTTCTTGGTTGCCGCCGTACACACTACCCCGGCCCAGTCTGCGACCGTGCTTTAACAAATCTGAGAGGGGCTGGAACGGCAGCAGTTGATCGCGCCACTGAATGCACGATTGACCCTCTTGGTTGGTTTGAATGCGATCGCGTGGCACGTCTAACATGTCTTCTACCCCATCCATCGGGAAGGCGATGCGGGAGCGGTTGCTGATGCAAGACAGCGCCTTAGAGATGCTGAGCGTCAGCGGTAGCCGAATGGTAAAGGTGGTGCCTCGACCCACCGAAGAGTCAATGTTGACCACACCCCGAATTTCGTTGAGGCTGGTGCGTACTACATCCAGGCCGACACCGCGTCCGGCCAGGTCGTCTGCCTTGTCGCGGGTGCTAAAGCCGTGGTGAAATAGCAGGTCATACACGTCTAGCCGAGTCATCGTTCGTGCTTCTCCGGGCGTAATTAATCCCTTTTCCAACGCCTTGGCCTTGACACGATCTGGATCAATCCCTGCGCCATCGTCGCTCACCGAGATTACGGTCTGGTTGCCTTGGTGAAAGGTACGAACTGTAATGCGACCCATTGCTGGCTTGCCCATTGCTGCCCGTTCGTCGGGAAACTCAATGCCGTGGGTAATGGCATTGTTGACTAAATGGGTCATTGGGTCATAAAGCTGCTCCAAAATCATTTTGTCAATCAGGGTTTCGCGACCTTCTACGATCAGCTCTGCCTGCTTGCCACACCGCACAGAGATATCGCGAACCGCACGGGGGAGGCGATCGGCGGTTTGGCCAAACGGCACCATGCGAGCACGAGTTAACCCTTCTTGAAGCTGGGTCGTGATCTGACGGAAATTGCGGGTAATTTGATCCGTTTCTTCTACGACAAACTCAATGTCAGACGACGATTCTCGTACCCGTACAATCAGCTCAATCATCTCTTGAGAGAGGGTATGGAATCCGGTGAATCGATCCATTTCTAACGCGTCGAAGCTAACACCCGTCGAGTGATTTCCTGGGGCGATCGCCGGCGTGCTATTGGTGGAAGACGACACTTGGTAGCTCTTACGGCTAGAGAGTAAGGAGCTTTCTAAAAGCGATCGCTCATACAAATCGCGCATCCGCTGCCCAACATCGCTTAACTGTTGCACTTGGTGCAGCAAATTATCCAGGAATTGGCGTAATCGCTCCTCAGCCTGTTCCAAACTATTGCGGTTAACGACCAACTCTCCCACCAGGTTGTTCAAACCATCCAGGTTCTTTACAGATACCCGCATTGTTTGGTCAGCTAGTGATGTTGGGCTACGGCGATTAGGACGACGGTTAGCAGATGCACCTGAATTACGCACACCTCGCACCGTCGGAGAACCGCCAAGCGTTTGATCCGCATTCTCCAAGAGCCGTTCTAAATCTTCAAACTCGTTTGCCGGCTCAGCGACAGGTGGTGAAGTCGGTTGCTCTACCGGGAATTCATCCCCCAGCAAGGCTTCCAAGTCAGAGAAATCATCTATCTCGTTGGCACTTGACGCAGAGAAACCTGTTTGGGAAAAGTCTGACGAAGATAGGGGTTCAGTCTCAAAGGGTTCATCGATGTCAAGAGAAAGACCTAGATCGGCAAAACTATCAAACCCAGGAGCTGCATTTCCTAAGCTAGCGTTGTCTGAAAACTCACTCAGGAAGTCATTCAGCTCCGTATCATTGTCGGCAGGCAGAGCCTCGGTCGAGTCATCTGTGCCAAAGGAAGCGATCGCGAAATCAGCAGAATGTTGACTCTTTTCCTCTGCCCAAGAGTCTGGTGCCTGAGACAAAAAATTCTCAAATGCCCCATCCACCTGAGACTCATTATTGAGAAAAGCTTCTAAATCAGCGAAGTCGTCATTGACACTAGAGGGGCTAGAGGGTTCAGTGTCTACAAAAAGTTCTTGGCTGATTAGCTCATCCAAGTCTGCAAACGCATCAGATTCTTCAGGTTCGTCAAAAAGAGCAGGTAGCGTTTCACCATCTGACGATAAGCCATCATTGCTAGTGATGTCACCAGACGAAAAGTCTGAGAAATCCAAGCCGAGAAAATCGTCATCAGATAGGGCGATCGCTCCTGATAGCTGGGTATCTGAATTTGCACTAATTGCTAACAGGTCATCTAGGTCTCCCATCTCTCCAAACAAATCATCTGGCTCTACCGCATCTGTCAATTGAGAGGTGGATGTGTCTGCTGTAATCCCATGGGCTAGCTCAGCATCCAAGTCAAGTACTTCTTCGGCTACTTCACCCACAGACGCGAATAAATCTGCCTCAGACGACGCGAACAAATCTGCCTCAGACAGAGCTGGATCAAGATCCTCTAACCCCGACGACGTTTCTCCAAAACTAGCGCTGAAGTCTAGGCTGACATCATCTGGTTCAGGATCTGAAACGACTGACTCCGGTTCGAATAGATTAGACTCCAAGAATGAGAACTCGGATGGATTTGACTCCGATGGAGCGGACTCGGATAGCAGTAGATCGTCTGGCAAAAAGGCATCTAAGCCATCGGCCAAGTCAAACGGATTGTCAGTGGCCAAATCAGCAGGGATTTGTAGTTCTTCTATGTTCAGATCTACCGTTTGCAGCTCTTCTAGTTGTGAATCTGTAAAAGCAGCAGTCATACCGTCGATAGCATCAGTCTCAATCAACTCGTCTAATGTGGACTCAGACATTAGTCCCGCATCAAAATCAAAATCGAATGCGGCATCTTCTTCGTTCAGTTCCAGCACATTAGAATCAAGTTCTAGGGCATCAGAACCCAGAGGTGTACTCGTTAATGGTTCTGCTGTTGAAGTATCTATACTGCGCTCTGGCAGATGAGTTAGATCCTGGGAACCTGGGATAATCGGTAGGCCAATCCCAGCCGCAGTTGGCTCGTCCCAAAGGTCGGCTGTTACATCTTCGCTGTCGGCACTGTCCCAAAGCGCTGGGGCAGCAGGCAAAGATGACAATCCATCTTCGTCATCTAGAGCTTCCATCCAAGAGCGCGGCTCAGTTGTTGACGCTTCCTCTTGTTCAAGAAACGCGAAATCAGGGCTAGAGGGGTCTTCCAGGGGCAATCCCTGGACTGACAGGTTTTCCAGGCTTTCTAGCTCAACGGATAGGTCGGGAATAAATGCGCGATCGCTGCTCGTTTCCACAGCCCCCTGATCTGCTGAATCGAAGTCAGAGAACGCATTTTCAAAGTCACCTAGCCCCCCATCTGGCGATAGGTCTAGAAGCGGTTCGGATGGCAAATCCTCTAGTCCAAATAGAGATTCTGATAAAGACTCTGAGGTTTCATCTCTGTTTTGCAGAGCTGTGAGTTCCGGCTCGGCGTTCAAATCTTCAAAAAAGTTTCCTAATGCCTCTAGTTCTTCATTGGGTTCTGCGGCAACTGAGTCAAAAAAGAGTGACTCGTCTGTGACTGATTCAGACGGTTCCACATCAAATGAACCCATGTCTAAGTCATTGGATGTGCTGTCCAGCGCATCAGGTGTCATGTCAAAAGGGTTGATGGAGACGCTCTCACGCTGCATTGCTCCTTCAGCAGTGTTCAACAGCCCAGAGAGATCTTCGTCATCCTGTATCGCATTGGATGGCTGCAACTTTAGGTCGCTAAGCTCTTCTTGACCAAAGAGTAAGTCTGAAAAGTCGCTGGCATTGCTTAACTCGAGGGGTTCAGGTAGGCCAGTTTCAGCATCAATCAGAATTTCTTCTTCTTGCCAAGATATCGCCATGTCTGGCGTATCGATTTCAAATAAATCGGCTAGGCTGTTGAGTTCTGCCATGCCCATTTCAGAGCCGTTGCGACCTGGATGGGATATGCCAGATATTGGTGTAACACCTAAATCTAAGCTCTCAGATAAATCTGGTGTTGCGACCTCAGGTGCAGCAGTGGATGCAGCCGACTCGTCTGGGTCAAACGACTGAATAACGGTTGAAAAGGCATCTGCACTGGGTTCAACAGTACTTTCGCTGAACCAATCTAAATCTGCTGTGGGTTCTGGGGTAGCGATCGCTAAGCCATTGGTTTCCTCTAGCGGCTGTTCTACCGTTTGATCTAGGTCAATCTGGTCTGAACCTGGTGCTGTTGTAATGTCTTCCAACAACAGGTCAGAAGTCAGATCCAAATCGGGGAAGAAGTCGTCAAGTGGTGGCAGCAGGTTAAGCAAGGCATCGCTTGCAGCAATATCACCAGAACGGCTGGCCAGTACGCGCTCTTGAGCTTGTTTGATATCTCGAATGACGATCGGAGCTAGCGTCCGAAATGAGTTGTCAGGATGGGCGATCGCCCGTTCTGCTAGATCTAATAGATCGCCCCAGCCGTGAATCTCAAATTGCTGCCCTAATTGGTTTAGTGAGCGGCACAAATTTTGTAAATGCTGACGAGTGCCCGTCGTATCGCCCTGTTTAAACAGTTGGAGCATGTCTCGCAGACGAGCTGGCACATTGCTCTGAAAAATTAATTGAAGCGCACTCTCTTCAGATACCACGGGTTGAGCTATGGGTTTCGCTGTACTGACCGGGGTAGGAACAGGAGTAACCGTGAGCTGCACGTCTTCGGGGGGAGTTGCGCCAGATTGAGCCACTAATGCGGCCAGATGGTTGTTTATCTCTACAAAGGTGGGCTGCACTCCTGCCATCACTTCAGTAGCCTTTTCGTCGGTTAGCCCAAAAGGCCCCTGAAGGTGTTCCAACAGTTCTTTTAGGACATCAAACACCTCTAGAAGTAGCGTTTCTAGGCGTTGATCAACTTTGATGGAACATTCTTTAAGAACCTTAAAGTAGTCTTCGAGTCGGTGCGATGCGGTTTGAATGCTGTCCAAGCCCAGCATCGCTGCTCCCCCTTTGACCGAGTGAGCGGCACGAAACATTTCACTGGCCAACTCGGAATCTTCGATGGTGCTTTGTAGATTCAGCAACCCCTGCTCAATGGTATTGAGGTGGTCTTTTGCCTCCTCAATAAAGTACCCCATGATCCGCTGTTGTTGTTCCGACAGCATAGCAGTGTCCCTCTGAATACGTAGGGCGATCGCCCGATGATTGAACTACTCGACTAGCTGGCAAAAAATTCCCAGCTATCTGATATTGCTACCTAATGTACCCGATTCAACAAAATAGCTGACCAATCTATTCGATTTTTTCCAAGATGTTCTAGGAAGGTTGATTATTCTTTAGTGAGGTTTGGTCAATAAGCCTTGCCAAAGAATAATTAACCTGTTTGAAACACCTCTCTATTTTTCTACCCGGAACCGCTCCACCGAGTTGAGCAAGTCGCGCGCGACCCCCACCAAGCTTTGCAGGGAACCCGATACTCGCTGCGCTTCTTGAGATGTTTCTTGAGCAGTTAATTCAACCGATTGCATCACCTGAGCTACCGCGCGCGACGTTTCGGTCTGCTCTACGGTATCGGCGGTAATAGACCGCACCAGTACGTCAATTCGATTGGACACCTGAATGATGTCTTCGAGCGATCGCTTGGCTTGTTCGGCCAGTCGAGTTCCCTCAATTACCTGCTGGGTGCCTTCTTCCATGGCGGTCATCACAGATCCGGTTTCACCCTGAATCTGCAATACAATCTGCTCAATTTCCTTGGACGCTTTGGCAGCCCGGTCGGCCAGTTGGCGCACCTCGTCAGCCACAATGGCAAAGCCTCGTCCAGCTTCACCCGCTCGCGCTGCCTCAATACTAGCGTTCAACGCTAGTAAGTTGGTACGAGAGGCAATTTGCGAAATCAAGGCCACAATTTTGGAAATTTCTTGAGACGATTCGGCCAGTCGCTTTACCTTACGAGTTGTCTCAGCTACCGTTTCGCGGATTTCCAAGATCCCGGATACCGTCCGCTCCACAGCCTCACCGCCCTTGAGTGCAGTGGCAGAGGCTGAGCGCGCGACTTCTTCGGCTTCGCGGGCGCTTTCTGCCACCCGCTGAATTGAGTCGGTCATGACTTGGACAGAGTTAAGGGTAACTGCCAGTTCCTCGGCTTGGCGCAACGCATCAGAGGAGAGCGATCGCGCAAAGATTTCGTTCTCGGTAGAACTCTTACTCACCTGCCGCGTGGCCTGCTTTACCTGTTGCACAATTTCCCGCAGGTTTTGGATGGTTAGGTTAAACGAGTCGGCAACCGCACCCAGTACGTCGGCTGTCACCTCAGCCTGTACCGTCAGGTCTCCTCGCGCAGCGCCTTCCACATCATCTAACAGGCGAATAACTTGACGCTGCAAATCTTCTTTTGCCTGCTCTTGCTCTTCTGCTTTACGCTGGGCTTCACTGGTCGTCGTTAGAATCACTCGCGCCATCTGGTTAAACCCAGTCGCCAATTGACCTAACTCATCTTCGGCATAGACTGTTGCCCGTGCGGTCAAATTGCCCTGTGACACCGAATCAAACTGAGCCTGTAAGTCTACAAGCGATCGCTTAATTTGTTTTGAGGTGGCCCAACTTAACGTCGCTGCCGTTCCAGCACCAAACAAGCCTGCCGCTACCGCCATAATCAAACCTGTCTGCTGGGTATAAGGCACTACAGTTGGCTTATCTCGTTCGGCTACAAAGAAGTTAGAGGCCAAGTTGCCCACAATTGCCACAGCCAGCATTGAAACCACGCCCGTAGCCCCCGCTACAATCCAGCGCTTGGTGGCTAGCGGTGCGTTTTCCACAAATGCTAACCAGCCTTGCTCTACTACAACTTCTGGCTCAGCAGTGCGGCTGTCCATTTGGGTAAACATGGGCAGCGAGTCGGAGGTGCCAGAAATACTAAAGATTTCATCTTCCCGAATAACAGATTGATCCATCCCATCTGCTAGATCAAATCCGCCGTTACTTAAGGAAAACCCACCCCTTCCAGCATTTTCAGAGCCTGACCCACCTATAGAGGGGCTGCCAAATTCAGCCGATTGGCTTGAGGCATCAAAATCGGGTAGGCTACCCAAATCATCAAATTCGTCAAACTCGTCTAGGAAATCGGCTCCACTCGTGCCACCGTTAGAGCTGACATTTGAGTCACCCGTAGTCGAGAAATCGTTCAAATCATCCAAGTCATCTAGCTCAAAACTACTGTCGAATGGTGACACATAAGTATTGTCATCTGGCTCAGTCGCACTAGCCCTAAATGCTGGTGCTTCTGGACTATCTAAATTGTCGTATCCAAAGTGTGGGTCACTCTGGGTAGCAGCTTCAAACTCTTCTGGCATCATAAAAAATGTGTCTTCGTCACCAGTTTGGGGAGTAGCACCCATTTGCCCCGGCGATGAATAAGCAGAATTGGAGTCAAAAGAGGGAGTCGTATAGAGGGGTTGACTGGGATCATGAGCTGAATCGTCTAATGACGCAAAGTTATCGTCATCTAGGTCAGGAAACTCTGAATAGGCACTGTCAGAGGCACTGGATTCAGCCGATTGTTCTGAAGTCTCAATTAACTGATTAACCGTGAAGGGATCGTCACTCGTAGCGTAAGAGTTGGCGGAATCGTTATTTCTACCACTGCCTGCCAAGGGTTGGTCATCACTAGCCATCGAGAATGGAGAGTCGGCTGAGAAATCATCTGCGCTGTCTAAGTCAAGGTTGTCAAAGTTGAACGCATTTGCGAATCCATCATTGGCCTCAAAAGACGTTTGAGAATAGTCGGTCGTACTGACAAAATCGTCGTCAATATCGGCAAAGCTATTATCCACAAAATTGCTGCCTGCAAACTCGCCGTCAGCCAATTCGTCTGCCCCCAATCCATCTTCTTGGCCCGTTGGCTCATCGTTGCCGCCAAACTGGCTAATAGTCGCTAATCCGCTATTGGCATAGTCTAGATACTCTGGGTCGGTAGTGAGGCTTAGAACCGACTGATACTGCTCTCGGGCGATCGCATACTGCTGTAGTCCGTAGCAATAGATGTGCCCCCGCAGCAGCCGCACATTCGGCTCGTCGGGGTAGCTCTCGACGAGGCGATCGATGATGGCAGCGGCGTCCTCATACTTCGCCTGCATGTAAGCTTTTTCAGCCTGTTGATAGTCTTGCGCGTACTCACTGCTTGGTCCCATATGCCCTCTCCTTGCCCATGCAAGTATCCGAATGTGCTAAAAATTTAGGCTGCCCACCGCGCCGAGCGGAGAATCGCGACTTGGTCTAACAGCCTGAGGAATCGACTACTCTCGTTGACAAGCGTCCACTCACCTCGAATAAAGGGAGCCATCCCGTCTGGAATGTTGGTCGGCATCTGTACATCATCAATACTGAGCCAATCCATTTCGTTGATCCGGTCTACTGCTAAGCCCAACATCGTATCTTGGTCTTCTACTGCAATGACAGAAATTTCTGGGCGATCGGTGCTTAAAGGAGTAGAGTCTCCTAAAAATTGTCCCAGATCGGCCACCCAGACCACTCGCCCACGCACATTAAGAGTACCTAATAATAGCGGAGAGACATTTGGGATGGGCGTTATCCGGTCGGGTGGCGAGGCGATTACCTCTTTAATTCCTACTGCAGGCAGAGCAAATTCTTCGCCTGAGGCCACAAAAAATCTCAGATGCAACTCACCTTCAGGACTTTCTAGTTCCTGAAAATCTGCCCCTTGATCTTGTCCTTGACCCGTTAAGAAATCCGGATTGCCTATCATGTATCTTTACCCTAACCCCGCAACAGTTGCTTTACAGTGCCCACCAATTCAGTCGGTTGAAAAGGTTTTGCGATATAGGCATCTGCCCCTTGTTTCATCCCCCAATATCGATCAAATTCTTCGCCTTTTGAAGAACACATTACAACTGGAATGTTTTGAGTTTTTGGATTGGCTTTGATCTGACGACAGACTTCATACCCATTCATGCGAGGCATGACAATATCCAACACCACTAGGTCAGGCGAATGACCTTCGATTTTTTCTAGAGCTTCTACGCCATCACTAGCAATAGTGACGGTAAGACCGCTGCCTTTGAGCAGATCCGTAATCATCTCCCGCTGGGTTACGCTGTCTTCTACGACCAAAACTGTGCTCATAACTCCTTACGTTGTAACTATGTTGTAACTATATAGAAATTCGCCGGGTAAACATTGCTGGCGTAAAACCTTACTTAGTTTCTACTAATAATGATTTAGTTTTAGTTCTTAATTTCGATTAGGCTGCGTTTTTTTGCTTTTGTTGTCTAGCTTGACATTATTTGGCAGCTTATGGGGCTAGTTCTGCCGATGGTTATCCTTTGTACTGCTAACGGCACCTCTGTGTTGAGGTATCAGTTGGCGTAAAATTGAAGCACTCTACCTTGAGGATAACGGTTATGTACCACCAGACGGGGTCGAGATAGGCGAAGACGAATCAGTAATATCAAGTTCTAGCTCACTTTCGAGATCTGCTGCCAGCAATTTTTCAAAAGTGGGATGGGCGGGGTCTCCAGGTCCAACATATTTTTCGACAAGGGTGAGAAGTTCTTGCTCACCAAACGGTTTTGTCAGATAGTCTGTTGCGCCTACCATTCTGGCTTTGACCCGATCAATAAACCCTTCTCGACCCGTCAGCATGACAATTGGAGTTTGCCGAAAGGCGGTTGATTTACGTAACATGGCAGAAATTTCGTAGCCATCGAGTTCAGGCATAGAAATATCGCACAGAATCAGATCGGGCTGAAGCTGAAAAACTAGACTAAGAGCTTTAAGGGGATTACCAATAGCAGATACTTCGTAGCCATGCTCGTGCAGAATCCCTTCTACAGTTTGGCGGATGGTGATGCCATCGTCGATGCAAACTACTCTAGGTACTCGGTTAGGACGCGTTAGTTCCGATTTGAGAGTGAGGTCGGGTGACGGATTGAGTAGCTGCACTAGCCCCTGTTGTACGTAGGGATAAATCACACGAGTTACGGTGAGGATATCGCGGTTTAGATAACGAGCAATCTGGCGAATGGACGTTTTGCTATCCATCCAAGTTGTAAGAGTTTGAAAGGTACTTTCCTTGAGAGTGCTGCGTAGCTGGTTTGGGTTGGCGATCGCTGGACATTGGTCAGGAGACTGAATCTGGGGATGGAACTGTTTCCACTGTTGCACCTGCTTCATGATTTTTACCACTAAAGGCCCAATTTCCAGGGTTGTTAATTGGGGAGACAGAGCAGGGCTAACCTCGAAAATGAATGCCCCTTGATGTAAGCTCAGCAAGTCAAACAGGGTTTCATGCACCATGCTTTGGATAATACTGCGCCCTTGTGCGGGGGTTAATGTTCGGTTTTCTAATAGTGCCCAGAGATGACCATATTCTGGAGCATTGGTAGTAGCGATCGCCGACGATATGCTCAATGAACCTAGCGCCTGTTCCAACTTGTAGCGGCGCAGATGATCTCGTAGCCGCAGCAAGTTTCCTCTAGCATCGCCCGCGTAGATAATTTGTCCGTTTAGAAAAAAAACAAACCAAGATTGCTCAGATGCAGCTTTCGTGAGCCGATTCCATAAGGTAGTTCCACCCAACAATCCTTCTCCTGAGGGGCCTGTCCACGACGAGCCGTAAGCTTCTACAAACAACTCACCCGTCCGTTGTCCCAACTCAATGAGCTGCAAAATGCTGCGGATATCAATCTCACTCAAGTTACCTTGCATGCAGCCAAATTACTCTCCTGGAAACATCTGAGATATCTATAAGTCCAACGCGTTTAAAGTTTGAGGCTAATG
This sequence comes from Elainellales cyanobacterium, assembly GCA_038321765.1. Classification (GTDB taxonomy): domain Bacteria; phylum Cyanobacteriota; class Cyanobacteriia; order Elainellales; family Elainellaceae; genus CASBQJ01. The sequence goes on along the minus strand of JBBQFG010000001.1, from coordinate 40,545 downwards.
TATCTACAGAAACTATCAGATTTAATGGCTTAATTCGCAAAGCTTAAACGTTGAGTAGAGCGTAGTCATTAGACAGAACGATTTAATTAAACCAAGTCCACGTTGAGAACTGTAGTTTTAGCCTTCACCCCCAGTCCCCCTCCCAAAGGGCGAGGGGAGCCGGAAAAGCTTTCAAAGTCTCTCTCTCCAGGGAGAGGGCTTAAAGCCTTCGGCATATATGAAAAGGGTGAGGGAAAACTCTGGGTTTCAAGTTAAACGAGGTTTAGTCACCGAATCTCAGGAATTTTGATTTAAGTTTATTGATTCTGATAAGTAATCTAGGAATATGATTCCCCAACCTCCTCTACGAACAGACAGCGTCTACCAAAAAATAGGCTGGTTGTGTAACGCAGAGTGACCAGAATAACCCCTCCGGGACTTTCTCAAAACGCAGAGTGCCTAAAAGATACTTGAGTCTGAGCATTTCGTCGAATTGCTTGCTTGCACTGCCCTTAGTCCTTACTGCCGCTGGTCAATGCCAGCAGCCAAACTCAGCATTTTCGACCGTAAGCGTCAACCCTTCAAGTTACAGGGCAAAAGTGGTCAGGTTACGTTAAACCTTGCGACGACCTATCTTTCGATGTCATATCACTATAGCTCTCTCTCCATAATCGAGATGCTGTGCGCCAATCAGCCTGATCGCATTACATGGAGCCATAGGCAACTCAGTTTTTACGTAGTCCTGCTCCGAGTACATCTCGATTGTGTGGTTCTCACCGTTCGGCCAAGCATTCTTCTGCATAATTGTTCCTGTACATAGCTCCTCTCGGCATATCTGTGGGCAAATTAATATAAGTGGGGACAAGACGAGTGGGTCTGGTTGACTGACAAATCTCTTGAACACCTGCTGCACCGCCAGGAAATCAATTTCGTGGCTCATCGCTAAAGTCCTCTAAAGAGGACTAAATCAGGGTCTGAGTCTATTGAAATAGACTTTCACGATTAGCCCAAAATTTATTTTAGGGCGGGTTGACAACGGAGCAATGAGACTTTCAGGGCTTTTGTTCAGTCAATCAGCGAGTGGGTATATCCCTATTGTTTTATGGGCTAGGTATATTGCTTGGCCAAGGCGGGCTAGGTGAGATGCCTATTCTGCTAAAACTTTGACTCAACAAAAAGAATGCTAAGTCAAGCTATATTAAGCAATGCTGTTTAATAAACGGGATGCAGAATTTAACTCTCCAACCACCTTGACGAGGTGATGGTGTTACATTTGATCGGAAAGGGCAAAACGGTTCGTTGAACTAAACGCTCTTCTACGTAGTAGAGTCTCTTTAGACAAGCTATGTATCCTCTACTTAGGATTGCAAATTAATTAACCTGTAATCTTTTTTTGGAAGTGCCGCGCTCCGCACGGCACTTCCAAAAAAGATTAGGTCTTATTTCGTACGCAATCTTTAGCCGTGAACAGTGAGTGGCCTAGGCTAATGCGATCGCTTCCACTCCTATGTTTTCGAGACAAATGCGCCTCTGATTGGGGGATCAACCGAGTTCATGGTTGGCGTATAAAGCGATCGCCTCCATAGAAGATTTGGAACAGAAGATAAGAACTAAGATTTTAGTGTGTACCGAGCATAGACACAGAAGGGGATATTGGCGTGCTGTATCTAGCGGAAGTCAAGAGAGAGAAAAGAGTGCTTGGAAGCAGCAGAGCTGAACTGAAGCTGTTAGCTTGCCAGCGCTCTGAGAATAGCTGGAGTGCCGTACAGGGTGACGAAAGCATTCCTGCTCCTGATGATGCCAACTATATGGCTGGTATCCTAGTTATGGTCGAGTTGAGCGGTAATCGCCAGGTGCAACGCCACTCCGAGGCCGGTACACAGCTAGTCAAAATCTTGCAAAATTTTTCTCGATTTCAAGAGAAATTTAAAACGCAGGAAGAAGAGATTGAGCAGTGGAAGCAGTCTCTAACTTACCAGAGTCAAGAGTTGAACCGTCGGGAAATGGAGATGGAAACCCGACAAGAACAGCTCCAGCAGATGGAAGAAGATTTTGAACGCCTAGATCAACAGCGCCAAGAAATTGAAGCCAGTCGCCAAGACGTTGACACGCTGCGTAGCGAATTTGAGCGCAAGAGCCAAGAGTTAGAGGGAGCATGGGCACAACTTCAAGGGCAAATGAACCAATTGGAGGAGCAACGAGTTCGGTTTGATCAGGCATCCCAAGCGTCAGTTCTAGATGAAGCCAAGGCTCAAGAAATCCAGGAGCTATTGAATCGGTTGTCGGGAGCAGTCGCACCGACTGAGGCCGTCCGAGAGCAGCTAAATCTTTCTTTTGAAATGCTGTCTCAACGGCAGAGCTTGATCGACCAGCATGGACAGAATTTAGAGCAACAGCGAACATCTGCCCAGCAAACTCAAACGGATCTAGATCAGAGGGTGCAGGAACTTGAAGCACGTTGGCAAGAATGGCAACAAGCCCAAACGAGTTTGGAGAGCACGAAATGTGAGCTGAGTACTCGTCAAGTAGCCTTGGAGTCGAAGCAAGAGTACACTCAAGCGTTGGTTGCTCAACTTCAAAAGCAAGATACTCTGCATCAACAATTCTGCTATTTGGCGGAGACCTCTGACCGGGTCAAAATTGGAGCAAAGGTTGATCGAGAAGCTTTAGAGAAAATGTCTCTGGAAGAGCTAGAAACGGTTGTTGGGGACTTGCAAGGCGATCTGGAAAAGGTTTCTCGCTTTGTCAATAGCCAAGAAGAAGAATTGACTCTACAACAAGACGCTATCAATGAGGTAAGTCAGCAGATTCAGGGAGCAAGCGAATATGATCGCCTGCGGCTAGAGTCAGAGCTAGCGGATGAGCAAGACCGCTACAAGATGTTGAATGAAACCTTGGTAGGTCAGCGACGTAATCTTCAGGAGCGTCGAGACGTTTTAAAGCAGCATCAGTTAGTTTTAAACAAGCGTCGAGGCACCATGACAGGCGACGAACAAGAGCAAGAAATCGACATTGCTCCTGTTTTGAATCAGCTAGACGTTCTGCGGCAAGAGTTGGCTGAGGCCATCCAACGTGCTCAGGCGCAGGTTCAGGAATTGCAACAAGCCATGGAACAAGCACAGGGAGACGCGGAACAGCACGGACAAGAGCAAGAGTCTCGCTGGAATGATGTGAAGCGTCTGGAACATGAACTGCTAGAGCAAAAGGCCACAACTGGCGAGTTGTGGGGTCGGGTCAATGCTTATCAAGAGTCTCTCCAACTGATGCAGGAGAGTGCAAGTGGCTTGAGAGAAAAGCTAGAGGCGATCGCTCAAGTGATGGCACAGTTCCAAGAAGCTAGCGATTTTCAACTCCAAGCGATCGCTGAGATGCGTCAGACCATCATGAGCCTGTCAGAAAATCGAACCCCCGAGTTTGTTGCTTAGCAGGCCTAAGGAGTTAAGTCTGTTTTGAAGCTCGACTTTTTGACCACGCCGTGGTCAAAAAATCGAGCTTTCACTTATTCCCATCCCACTCCATCTGGCATGATTGCCCTTGATAGATCTGCATTCTGAAAATTTACTTGAGCAATTTTTGCGCTAATCAAAACCGCTTCAGTCAGATCTGCTTCGCTTAAATTTGCCCAATTGAGTTTAGCGCGGTAAAGATTGGCTTTGTGCAAATTGGCACCCCGTAGCGAAGCCCAGCTTAAGTTCGCCCCGCGTAGGCTAGCTTGGGTCAGATCAGCATTTGTGAGATTAGCGCTCGTCATGCGAGCTCGACTCAGTTCGGCTTCTCGCAAATCCGCTTCTTCCAACGTAGCTCCATGAAGAATCGCCCCAGTTAGATTAGCCTTCTCCAGCACAGCTTCATTCAGCATGGCGTTGGTGAAATTAGCATTCTCCAAGATCGCCCGCGTTAGATTAGCCGCAACCAGTCTCGATCGGGTTAAAATTGCTTCGCTTAGGTTAGCTTCAACCAATGTGGCTCGGTCGAGCATCGCCTCTGCTAGATGGGCACCTACCAAGATAGCTCGGCTCAGATTGGCATCTGTCAGTTTGGCACCTCTCAGACCTACTTCCGTGAGATTAGCATCTGTCAGGTTCGCCTGATGCAGTTCCGCCCCAATTAGGTTGGCAGAGGTGAGATCAGCTCCGCTCAAATTGGCATTGACTAAAACAACTTCCCGCAAATTAGCAAGCCTCAGATCGACGCCCCGCAGATCTGCCTGACTCAAATTTGCCCGACGCAGATCGGCTTCACTCAAATTGACTCCCCTCAGATCAACCCCGGTGAGATCACATTCTCGAAAATCTCGTTTACCTGCTGCATAATGACTGAGCAGTTCGTTAACATTCATGGAGTTGATCATTGTGGCTGCGATGGACGGCTCATCTTGATAGAATTCCCTCGAATGTATAAGTAATCCGCATTTTTTACAAAAGCTACCAACGCCTCCTCTCCGCACCACAAAATGCGTCGAACGTAAAAATGACTTGGATTTTACTCTCAGAACTCCTATATAAAGATTTTCGCTTAGGATTGCAGATAAGTACTGCCTGAATAACTTTTATGAAACGGCAGAGATATGAAACGGCAGATATATGAAATGGCAGAGATAAGTAGATGGGCGTAATTAAACATAAAACCTTAAAAGTCTGCGCCGTCCGCGCAGCGGGCGGCGCAGACTTTTAGAATCTTGTTTTTATTTAGGTTGAACTACTTACCACCGTTTCATAAAAATTATTCGCTCTCCGGTGTAGTTGGTTCTCGACGGTGATGGATCGAGATTCGCTGCTCGACAAGACATTCTCGTAGTAAAGTCTCATACCTCCCCCTGGAAAATTCTCTAAAAGAGTTTGAGAGTTTGGGAGAATAAGAGTCTGGGAAAAATCTTGTGACGGGGTAGAACGCAACAGCGATATTAGGTGGTTGGCTAGTTTAGACGCGAAAAACGTGAGATCGTGGAGGGCTCAGAAGAAGAAACTTGAACACCAAGAGGTTGTAGAACGTAAGCTCGCAGTGCGCTTCTAATCCTTCCCTTGCTTTAGTTCTCCCGTCTCTATTTCGTTTGTGGGTAGTCCTAAATTGGTAAGGATTGTTTGATGGGCGGGCTTAGCCCGCCCATCAAACAATCCTTACATCAATACTACTACCCGTTTGTGATGGGCTTCTCCTATCAAGTTTCTATTTTTCTCCCGTTTTCTTTTTCGCTTCCCCTTGTCATTTTATCGTTGAGGAACGCTACAGAATGTCTGAGAATATTAGAAGTCAGGTTGTAACTCAAGGTATACAGCGTAGCCCTAATCGAGCGATGCTGCGCGCTGTCGGGTTTCAAGATGAGGATTTCAAGAAACCAATTGTGGGGGTGGCCAGTGCTCATAGCACGATTACTCCTTGCAATATGGGAATTGCACCATTGGCTGTGCAGGCCGAAGCCGGAATCCGGGCAGCAGGGGGAATGCCTCAAGTCTTTGGTACTATTACCGTCAGCGACGGCATCTCTATGGGCACCGAGGGCATGAAATACTCTCTGGTGTCGCGCGATGTGATTGCCGACTCGATTGAAACAGCGTGCAGTGCCCAGAGTATGGATGGCGTCTTGGCAATTGGCGGCTGTGATAAGAATATGCCGGGTGCCATGATTGCCATGGCGAGGATGAATATTCCTGCCTTGTTTGTCTACGGCGGCACTATTAAGCCAGGGCATATAGATGGCGAAGATTTGACGGTGGTGAGTTCGTTTGAGGCCGTTGGGCAATATAGTGCTGGTCGGATCGACGAGGTGCGGCTCATGTCGGTGGAGCGGAATGCTTGCCCTGGGGCGGGTTCCTGTGGCGGCATGTATACGGCTAACACGATGTCGTCGGCGTTTGAAGCGATGGGCATGAGCCTGATGTATTCGTCTACGATGGCGGCGGAAGATGCTGAGAAGGCAGAAAATACGGCGCTGGCAGGCAAGGTACTGGTAGAGGCGATTCGCAAAAATCTGTGCCCGCGCGACATTATCACGCGCAAATCAATTGAGAATGCGATCGCCGTTGTTATGGCCGTTGGTGGATCTACCAATGCCGTGCTGCATTTTTTGGCGATCGCCCACTCTGCGAAAGTACCGCTGGTACTGGATGACTTTGAAGCCATTCGCGCCCGCGTTCCAGTGCTATGTGACCTCAAGCCGTCGGGTCGCTACGTAGCGACCGATTTGCACAAAGCCGGAGGCATTCCCCAGGTGATGAAAATGTTGCTCAGCCACGGTCTGCTGCATGGCGATTGCCTTACCATCACCGGAGAGAGCATCGCTGAACGGCTAAAGGATGTACCGGATACCCCTCGATCCAATCAGGATGTAATTCGTCCTTGGAATAACCCTATGTATCCGCAGGGGCACTTGGGTATCTTGCGGGGCAACCTGGCTCTGGAAGGCTCAGTAGCCAAACTAACGGGGATCAAAAATCGGAGTATTACTGGGCCAGCTCGTGTGTTTGAGTCTGAAGAAGCCTGTCTGGATGCTATTTTAGCGGGCAAAGTTGTCGCGGGCGATGTGCTCGTAATTCGTTATGAAGGCCCAAAGGGCGGCCCTGGTATGCGTGAGATGCTGGCTCCTACTTCGGCCATTATTGGTGCAGGGTTGGGGGATTCGGTGGGGCTAATTACGGATGGTCGCTTTTCGGGTGGCACTTATGGCATGGTGGTGGGGCATGTGGCTCCTGAAGCATTTGTCGGCGGCGCTATTGCCCTAGTGCAGGAAGGCGACAGTGTGACGATTGATGCCGATGCTCGTCTGCTGCAAGTGAACATATCGGATGCGGAATTGGAGCAGCGGCGCGCCCAGTGGCAACCGCCCCAACCCCGCTACACTACGGGCGTATTAGCAAAATATGCCAAGCTTGTGTCGTCGAGTAGCGTGGGGGCGGTGACGGATCTTGATCTATTTTAATCTCGATCTATTTTAAAGTTAGGACTTACGCAGTTGAATGAATTTGTGGGCGCGGAGCGCCTGCAAATTTATTCAACTATCTTGGTTTTTCGTGTCAGATGCGTAAGTCCTAAAGGTTTAAAGTAGTGCTCACTAGAGGTTCAGCGTGAAGTGTTTTTCAGCTAAACCGGGAAACACTTCACGCTGAACTTCTAGATTTCTGGCACTTGTTGCCAAAGTTTAATGGTGCCGTCCCAGCTACCGCTGATTAGGGTTTTGCTATCGGGGCTAAAGGCGATCGCCCAGATCCACCCTGCATGACCCATGAGGGTACTCACTAAAGCACCTGTTTTTAAATCCCAGAGGCGGATGGTGCGATCGCTACCTGCTGAAGCCAGCAGCGAGCCATCGGGGCTAAAGGCAACGGCATTGACGGCGTTATCGTGCGCTGTAAATGTGTGAACTAACCGACCACTGCGAAGCTTCCATAGCTTGATGGTGTGGTCGGCGCTGGCGCTTGCGATGAACTGCCCATCGGGATTAATGGCGATCGCCATCACTTCGCCAGTGTGCCCTGTGAGGTGGGGATATCCTTGGCGTGTTTGCCAGTACCATCGCCCAATTGTTTGATCCCGGCTTCCAGTAATCAGCATGTGGCCGTCAGGGCTGCACGCCAATGCCAGTACCCAATGCTTATGCTCCGTCAGAATAGTACTCCTACTGCTCTCGAACCGACTCTCGCTACTAGCATTGAACGGCCAAACCCGAATCGTTTGATCTTGGCTACCTGAGAACAGCGCGGTGCCATCGGGGCTGAAGGTCACCGCCCTCACCCAGTCGGTGTGCCCAGTTAAAACACCCTGCGCCTTTCCTGTAGGAAGACTCCACAGGCGAATCGTTTTGTCATTGCTAGCGCTGGCCAGCAGTTGCCCACCGGGATCGATCGCCACCGAGCGTACCCAACTGGTGTGCCCTTCTAAGGTGTGCAGCAGGGTGCCAGTGTCCAGCGACCACAGCTTGATCGTCTTGTCTCCGCTGCCGCTAGCCAGGATTTTGCCATCGGGGCTAACTGCTACCGTACGCACCCAGGAGGTGTGACCTTCCAGGGTTTGCACACATTGCCAATGCTGAAGCGGAGAACTTGAAACCAAAGCCGTTACAGCATAAAGGGGAACCGGATGGGCGATCGCACTAGCTAAAGATTGGGTGAGCATAGAAGGTAAAGGTACAGGGTGGAAGATCCAATCAGCAGACACTTCCTGATACACCTCAACCCAGTGACATCGTATTCCAGAGCTAGCTTCCAGATATGTCGTATTGCTACAAACTGCCAGACTGTTTCAAATGATCGTAGACCTGCACTAACAGTTGACGTGCCGGGGTAAACGTAATTTTTCTGACGGCGGCTTCGTAGGGTAGCCATGCGTAGTCTTTAATTTCCTTTGCCTGACAGGTTACCACGTCAGACGTAACCACTGCTGGAAAATACGTCACCGTTTTTCTAATATTTTTCTTATTGCGAATAAAGCTGTAGTGTTCTGAAAACGATGTTTCTCCTAATAGTTCATAGGCCGTGATCCCGGTTTCTTCTTCAAATTCTCGACGGGCAGCGGCGATCGCTGTCTCACCTGGGTCAGCATGACCCTTAGGAAAACCCCAATGCCCAGCGTGATGCTGAATTAGTAGAAATTTCTCACCTGTCTCCTGCCGCAAAATCGGTACAATTCCAAACGCTTCATCCTTCATATCGCCGGATCTCAATATTCTCAATATTACTTTTAGGATTGTGGATTAAATAAAACCAGATCTTTATTTTTTGAAAGAGAGGCGGAGCCTCTCTTTCAAAAAATAACTTTGGTTTTTTATTAAATTCGCCATCCTTAGTCGCTTATTGGGCGCTTACAGTAATTTTTAATCATCAGCGGTATAAATCGGCATAAATTGTTTTGTTGAGTCAGTGCTCTGCACTCCACAAAACAGCGGTATTTGATGCAATGGCGAAGCGCTACAAATTAAACTAAGTAGTTCAACCTAAATAAAAACAAGATTCTAAAAGTCTGCGCCGCCCGCGCAGTGGGCGGCGCAGACTTTTAAGGTTTTATATTTAATTACGCCCATCTACTTATTCGTCATATAGCTGTCGCCACAAAGGTTAGGACACTGGGATCAAAGGGGGTGTGGGGGCTTTGCCCCCAGCCAGGGGTTCCACCCCTGCACCCCGTCCTAACCAAGCCGTCTGTGGCTATAAATATTTTTTCAAAAGTAGGCTGAGTTTCTTCTTAGTGGCTGCTGGGGCTTTATCTAGTGGTGTGAGAATGGCATATTTCAGCGCCGTATGGGCATCGGAGAGAGGTGGAGTTTGGCTCAGGCGGCGCACGGTCGCTTGAATCACCCGCTGGGCGTTAACGGCGTTTTTGGTTAAATTACCGATCACCATGTCTACGGTGACGCTGTCATGATCGGGATGCCAGCAGTCGTAGTCGGTGACCAGAGCCAATGTGGCATAAGCGATTTCGGCTTCTCGCGCTAGCTTAGCTTCGGGTAAATTAGTCATGCCGATGACAGTCGCTCCCCAGCTACGGTAGAGGTTAGATTCAGCTTTTGTGGAAAAGGCAGGCCCTTCCATGCAGACGTAGGTACCGCCTCGATGTAGCGTAACGTCGGGCAGGCTAAGGCTGGCGATCGCCTCTGATAGTACCGCTGCTAAGTTTTGACAAATTGGGTCGCCAAAGGCAATATGTGCCACAATTCCTTCTCCAAAGAAGGTAGAGATGCGGTTTTTGGTGCGATCGATAAACTGATCGGGCACGACCATATCCAACGGCTTCGCCTCGGCTTTTAGTGAACCGACTGCCGAGGCCGAAATTAGATACTCTACCCCCAACGATTTCATGGCATAAATATTGGCTCGAAATGGCAGTTCGGACGGCATGAAGCTATGGTTGCGCCCATGGCGAGCTAAAAAAGCGACTGGTGTTCCATCCAGCGTGCCCAAAATTATGGCATCCGAGGGTTTACCAAAGGGGGTATCTACTTCAATTTCGCGCACATCTTTGAGCGCCTCCATTTGATATAGCCCACTGCCACCAATGATCCCAATCGTTGCCTCTGCCATTCTAATGCTCCGCCTTACGCCACAATACCCAGCGTATTCTAGCGGTGGTAATCCTAAACTGATAATGTTTTTTTTGCAGCGCAGGCTTTGCCTAGACTGCAAAAAAACGTTACATAAATACCGTGACCCTAACGGTTTACGGGGCAGTAGGGTTTGAGGATCTTAAATTTAATTAAACCCATCTGCTTAGGTGTGGATTAAGTGCGAATTAAGTGCGAATCCCTTTAATTGAACGGGTTTTATGGGCTTAGGTGCTTGATTTTAGGAGAAGTGACCGCATAGACTGGGGGGCATCTGGGGCAGTCTGCTCCTTTCGATTAGCGCCTTACCCCGTCCAACGTGCAGGACATTGGCATGACATCCCCTAACGTTCCCGAACTTGTGCTCAACCCGGAGCAATACGTCGATCAGATGTCGCAGATTTTGGGCTTACCGATTCCACAAGACTGCCGACCGGGTGTGGTAGATAATATTATCCGAACTGCGGCGATCGCCCAGCTCGTGCTAGAGTTTCCGCTGCCTATGGACATTGAAGCTGCCCCTATCTTTCAGCCCTAATCACACCTGGCTATTTATTGAATCCTTATCTCCATGTCTCTAGATCTAAATCAGGCTGATGCGATCGCCATTGCCACAGCAGTCCGAACGGGTGAACTGAGCGCCAAAACTGTGGTGAGTCATGCATTGGAACGTATCGCCACGGGCGATCGCGCCCTCAATGCGTTTACCGATGTGACGACGACGCAAGCACTGGCCGATGCGGCAGCGGTGGATCAGGCGATCGCGGCTGGGCAAGATCCGGGGCCGTTGGCGGGTGTTCCCTTTGCCGTCAAAAACCTATTTGACATCGCCGGGTTAGTAACCCTGGCTGGCTCCAAAATTAACCGAGAAAACCTGCCAGCCACGCAGGATGCGACAGCAGTATTTGCCCTCAAGCAGGCAGGAGCCGTCCTGGTGGGTGCCCTAAATATGGACGAGTACGCCTATGGATTTGTGACCGAGAACAGCCATTACGGTGCAACGCACAACCCTCATGACCTCAGTCGGGTGGCGGGCGGCTCATCGGGTGGCTCAGCCGCTGCCGTCGCGGGGGGGCTAGTGCCCCTTACATTAGGGTCAGATACGAACGGGTCAATTCGGGTGCCTGCGGCGCTGTGTGGCATTTTTGGCTTAAAACCGACCTATGGGCGACTATCTCGGTCGGGGTGTGCGCTGTTTGCCAGCAGCTTTGACCACATTGGGCTATTTGGGCGATCTGTGCGAGATATCGCCCTCAGTTTTGACTTAATGCAAGGAGCCGATCCACATGATCCGGTTTGCACCAGCCGCCCACCAGAGCCATGTTTGCCACAGTTGAGCTTAGGAATTGAGGGGCTGCGAATTGCCGTTGCAGATGGCTATTTTGCTACTGGGGCTGAACCTGAGGCGATCGCGGCGGTTGAGCAAGTAGCTCAGGCTCTAGGGGCTGTTCAACACGTCACCATTCCTGAGGCGCATCGGGCACGGGCTGCTGCGTACGTGATTACGACCTGCGAGGGCAGCGCGTTGCACTTCGACAACTTGAGACAGCGCCCCTACGACTTTGACCCTGCCACCCGCGATCGCTTCTTGTCGGGCGCTATGGTTCCGGGTCAGTGGTATGTTCAAGCCCAGCGGTTTCGACGCTGGTATCGCGATCGCATTCGGGACTTATTTCAGCAGGTCGATCTGATTCTGGCACCCACAACGCCCTGTGTTGCCCCCCTCATTGGCCAAGAAAAAATGATCATTGGAGGGACAGAGGTACTGACCCGACCGAACTTGGGTTTATACACTCAGCCACTTTCCTTTATCGGCTTGCCGATTTTATCAGTACCGATTCGACATTCCGATGGCCTACCGTTGGGCGTACAGCTAATCGCTGCTCCGTATAATGAGGCGCTGATTTTGAGAGCGGCTGCACAACTAGAGGCTGATGGCGTTGTGGTAGCGACTCCTGTGCTTCGTGGCTGAAAGTGCTTAAAGCCCAAGTCAAAATCGCTAAGAAAATATTTATTAATGCTCGATCTGGAACTGCAATTGATACTCTAAAACTAACCGCTTGCGCGGGAGGAGAATACAGACAGTTATTTCTTTCGGCGTTGCTGAATCTTGGGACTAGGTTTTTGTAGGAAGCGACGCTTAGCCTCACTTTCCCACGAAAACCAATTTTTTCCGATCAAGAAATATCCTTTCTTTTAATTTCCTTCCTTACTGGAGATAAAACTATCATGGGCGACATCATTTCCTGGTTGGTGCTAGGACTCATTGCTGGAGCCGTAGTCAAGCTGATCTATCCAGGTAGTCAAGGTGGCGGTATTATCGTAGGTAAGGTTTTTTTAGGCATAAGTGCAGGCGCTGGAGCATTGAGCATTGCTCTCGCGATTGTTGGGGCGATCGTGTTGATTTTTCTGTGGGGCTTGTTTGTTCGTCGCGCTGCCTAGAGCCAGAAATGCCCCGCAGCCATGACTAGATTTCCAGCTTGAAGTTTCAAAAGCAGCAGGCTTAGCTAAGCCTGCTGCTTTTGCTGGAGGACTGGACGAACTCTACAAGCCAGTCTTTAACCCGATGGGTGGCGCGGCAGTCGTCTTCGTTGTAGCGCAATATCGCCTCTAAATAAGCGCGATCGCCTGTTTCTAGCCATTGCGCGTACCAGTAAATTGACTGCGCCCCATTGGCCTCTGAGTCTTGCCAATTAAAGCCTAGCCAGCGAGCAATCGGTTTCAGGGCATAGCTTTCAACGGGTAATGTCACCAGTCGAGTCACGCGTTCGTGCAGGTCTATGAACCGGGGCAGCAAGGGTTCAATCTGCTCGTAGGGCGTGCCGTAATACTGAGCAAGGCGTTTTACTGTCTGCACTTCATAGGGGCAAAAATGGAAAATGGGGGCGGTTGGGTAGCGCCAAACTAACTCTAAGAAATTTTGCCAAATGGAGCCTTCTTGATCGGGTTGGTCTGCCAGCAGCGGATGAAAGGTGGTAGCGTGATTGAGGCGATCGACCACCAATACCCCGTGTAAGTAAACTAGGTTTTGCTCTGGAGCGGCCTCAATATCAAAGTAAAGTTCTATGGGTGCAGTAGGCAATTCTTCGTCTGTAATCACTACCCCTAAGCTATTTTCGAGGGGCGATCGCAGCATCGCCTGATTCTGCAAGGATGCCTGAGCCTGCTGCACCAGCTTGTGGGCTACTTGGCTACCAAAGCCGGGATAAGGTTCTAGGGTTTTGGGGTTCGTTTCTGCCAGGGCTTCTACATTGGTGAGACGCAATTGTTTTAGATGAATGAAGCGGCTAGGCGTTACTCCGGGCAGTAGCGATAAATGCTGTTCATTGTTAGCAATGGCGTAGCAGTGACTGAACCAGTGGCACAGATCGCAGCGGTTGTGGGCAATAAAAACCTCAGGCTCCTGTTGCGATCGCACCATTTCCACACAGTCTTCTAACGTTTCCTGCATTTTGGGCAACATTTCAACCAGGTCAACAGCGTAGGCTCCCCGCTGTCGCAGCACAAGCCAGCTAGTCTCTGCCCACGCTCCTTGAACCGAGGCCAGTACGTACGCATGAAACGCCGCAGAAATTTGGTAATCGAGCTTCGGGCGTTTACCTAAACGAATATCCATTGGGGCGTAGAGCCAGTCGCCAAAGACCGAATTACCGGGCTGTTTGACCAACAGATCGGGGCAGCTCATCAGCGTTGTTCCCGTGGTATCTACTCCAATTAAAACCCCGCGAGTAATTTGCTCTACGCCTTGCTGCATGAGTTCTAGCGTAGCAGCCGCACCCTCTGTCCAGCTAAAGCGAGAGTAGCGAGGTTCGTACGTAGGGCGATGATCAATCACGGTTCGCTGATGCACCAAACCGTCTTGTCGCAGTTTCAATAAATAATCACTCGGCGGATCGCGATCGGTTGGGTTGCCATACGTGTCTAAAAAAGCACGGCGGCGACAGCGCTGAAAGCTGAACAGCAACTTGTCAGTCACCCAAATTTTTGTGCTGTCTACCGCTGGCACATCTTCCGGGGCAGATCTAGCTCCATCACAAGCTACGTCTTTAGACAGCGGAACACTTGAAGCGGAGGTGTGATCCTCAGCTTCTCCGCGCCCTAGTCGAGATTGACTAGCGGACAAGGGCATCCAAACTGAGGCAGGATTTCCAAATAAGCTGACTCATATCAAGATGATGAGGTTGATTCCGATGCATTTTGCCGACTCGCTGACTCACGCGTGGGAAATTTTCTATAAAAAGTAGACTTATCTTTCTATGACTCTAGCTGATTGCACAGGTTTTGGTATGAGTCACTCCTGAATTATAGCTGTCGCCACAAAGCTTAGGACAGATGACGATTTGGAACCCCTGCTCCGTAAGGGTTCCAAATCGTCAACCTGGCTTCCTGATATTTTATGCCTACGGAATCCTGCAAAGTTTAAGAAAGTTGCCCATTGCGTAAAATCTTAAAACTCTACGTGGGCGGTGCAGAGTTTCGAGATTTGGTTTTTGTTTAGATTTAGATTTAGACTACTTAGACGATTGAGGATAGGGAGAGATGGATGTAATTCCGGCGATTGATCTTTTAGAAGGGCGCTGTGTACGGCTGTATCAAGGAGACTATGCTCAATCTGAAGTATATGATGATGATCCTGTGGCGATCGCCCAGCAGTGGGTAGATCAGGGGGCGACCCGTCTACATCTGGTGGATCTAGATGGGGCAAAAGCGGGACATCCGGTAAATCGGGCTGTAATTGAGACGATCGCTCATACCCTCAACATTCCCGTTGAAGTGGGTGGCGGTTTGCGCGATCGCCAGAGCGTGGCTGATTTGCTGAACTTGGGCGTGCGTTGGGCTATTTTGGGCACGGTAGCTGTGGAGCAGCCAGATTTAGTCGCTCAGCTTTGCCAGGACTTTCCTGATCAAATTATCGTTGGTATTGATGCGCGCAATAGTAAGGTAGCCACTCGAGGCTGGCTAGAAACATCAGAAGTAGAGGCGATCGCGCTAGCCCAGCAAATGGCAGATTGTGGCGCTGCCGCAATTATTTACACCGATATCTATCGAGATGGTACCCTTCAAGGTCCTAACCTAGAGGCGCTACGCGATTTGGCAAATGCGATTTCGATCCCCGTGATTGCGTCTGGCGGTATTAGTTCTACTACCGACCTACTCAGCCTGCTGGCACTGGAGTCAGTCGGGGTTACAGGAGCAATTGTCGGTCGGGCGCTCTACACAGGAGCTATCTCTCTCAAAGAAGCCCTTCGCGCTATAGGGCAGGGTCGCTGGCAAGATGTACCTCCTGACCTAGGGATGTCAACTTTTGCGTGATCGCCAAGATCTCTGATGGGCGATCGCAAGTTGGGTTGAAACGCTAGTTTGGAACGCTAGTTAGGTTAGAACAACCACACCTAAACTGCATCTCCAAAGATCTTTACCGACAAAAGGCACCCCAGTCGCGAGGTGCCTTTTGTCGGTGTCGGTGTTGCTGATTTCATGTATAGCCATAGTCATAAAGCTTAGGACATGCCAGCGTCATTCCCGCGCAGGCGGGAATCCAGCCCCGCACCTATCGAGCAGATGGATTCCCGCCTGCGCGGGAATGACAGGGAGGCGTCCTATTGATCATGGCTACCGCTATATGATTTTTTTGAAAGGGTCGCTCAGCGACCCTTTCAAAAAAATCATACCCAGATTAAGCAGTGTCTCGGTGCCTTGGTTTTGAGAAACGATTTAAGCCGACAAGGTACGTCTCTTCGTGATTAGGCGGTAGGTTTCAATAATGTCGCCTTCCTGCCAGTCTTTGAAGTCATCTAAGCCGATGCCGCATTCATATCCAGCATTCACTTCTTTTGCGTCTTCTTTCATCCGCTTGAGCGAGTCTAGTGTGCCTGTGTAGAGCAGTTCACCTTTACGGCGAACACGAGCTTTACAGTTTCGGATAGCTTTACCCGATTGCACATAACAACCTGCCACGGCTCCCTTTCCTACCGCAAAGACGGCACGAACCTCCAGTTGTCCTAGTGGCTCTTCCACCATCTCTGGCTCTAGTAAGCCTTCCATCGCTCCTTGAACATCTTCAAGCAGCTTATAGATGATGCTGTAGTCTCGTACGTCTACTCCAGCCTGATCGGCCGCGTAGCGCGCTCCACTAGCAAAGGTCGTGTTAAAGCCGATAATTACAGCGTTACTGGCGGCAGCCAGGTCTACATCAGTTTCCGTGATTTCTCCCGGAGCAGCTAACAGAACTCGAACCTGTACCTCTTTCTGGGGAAGCTGTTGCAGGGAAGAGACAATAGCCTCCAGAGAACCCTGAACATCTGACTTAATCAACAGGTTAAGTTCCTTCAGATCGCCTTCCTGAGCCTGAACAGACAGCGTGTTGAGGCTGACTCGGCGAGATGCCATCGACTGTTGTAGTCGCGATAACCGCTGTTCATCAGCACGGTTTCCTGCGATCGCCCGCGCTTCTTTTTCATCCAGGTAAACATCAAACTCATCCCCAGCAGCAGGGACATCGCTCAAGCCTAGAACCTCAACCGCAAACGATGGGCTAGCCACGTCTACCCGCGCACCGCGATCGTCGATCATGGCTCGCACTTTACCAAAACTTGAACCCGCAACGAGGGTATCGCCCACGCGCAAGGTGCCATTCTGGATTAACAGAGTTGCCACTGGTCCACGAGATTTATCGAGGTTGGCCTCAATCACAGTACCTTTGGCAGGTCGATCAGGATTGGCATAGAGATCTTCTACCTCCGATACCAAGAGAATCATCTCTAGCAATGTTTCCAGGTTGTCACCCGTCAACGCACTAACAGGCACCATAACGGTGTCACCGCCCCACTCTTCTGCAACCAAGCCATACTCCGTTAGCTCTTGCTTAACGCGATCGGGTTGAGCACCTTCTTTGTCTATTTTGTTGATAGCAATGACAATCGGCACCTGAGCAGCCTTAGCGTGGCTAATGGCTTCAATAGTTTGAGGTCTGACTCCATCGTCTGCCGCAACCACTAAAACTGCTATGTCTGTGACCCGTGCGCCCCGTGCTCGCATTGCCGTAAACGCTTCGTGACCGGGAGTATCTAAAAAGACAACCTGCTCAGGCTTGCCGTTATGGACGACATCGACGTGATAAGCGCCAATGTGTTGAGTAATCCCACCCGCTTCACCTTGAGCAACCTTTGTTTTACGGATGGAATCCAACAAGGTGGTCTTACCATGATCGACGTGACCCATGATAGTGACTACTGGAGGACGACGCTGGAGATGCTCCAGATCGCCTGCCGAGATCATCTCAATCACCTTCTTAGCTTCAGCTTCGGTAACTCCAGTTTCAACCAGAACGCCCATTTCTTCTGCCACCATGGTTGCAGTAGGCACGTCAAGGATCTGATTGACCGAAGTCATGATCCCTTTCATAAATAAGGCTCGAATGATTTCGGTATCTGGAACCATGAGACGGCTAGCCAGCTCAGATACACTAAGCCCACCGATTAATGTAATCATTTCAGCTTTCTGTGGCGTGTCTTGCTCACGGCGATCGCGTCGGCTAAAACGAGACTCAGATGAGCTACCTGGCTTTTTGCGAGACGGAGCAGGCACGGCAGCCACAGGTTTTGGCGCTTGACCAGGGCGACCCTTGGGTTTGGGTGGACGCATGAGAGACAAGCTGATGGCGGTCGGTGAAACCTCTCCATTCTCCCCGTCTTCATCTAGAATCTCGTCTAGGTCAATATCTTCGTCTTCATCGACCACTGTGCGCCGTTTGGCCTTAGTGGTGCCCTTAGCGGCCTTAGCGCTCTCTTCCTGCTCTTCCTCTTCTTCCCAGCCTTTACCACGCTTGACCATTTTAGGTGGCGTTGGCTTGGCTTTTGGATCTTCAGCGGCGGCTCCAAATCCCGGTGATCCAGGCTTGATGGGAGCGGCAGGACTATCTACATTTCTGCTCTCAGTCGTGGGACGAACTGGTTTGTGACGCAGTTCGATAACTGGTTTAGAACGCAAGACAGGTGGCTCAGACATTTCCGTGATCGGAATGTGACCACTAGGGGTCATCTCAGCTCGCGCTGCAGGCGATCGCCGAATAATCCCTTGTCCCTCGCCTGGGGTTCGAGCCGGTGCAGGTTCACTACGGCTGACCGGGGCATTACCCGATGAGGCCTTCTTCAGAACTGGGCGAATTACTGTTGAGCCACCTTCGATTCGAGAAGCAGGCTTAACAGGAGGCCCAACTAAAGGCAGAGGTTCAACGGCTTTAGCTGCAGATTTGGCTCCAGATTTTGCAGCCTTAGGCTCAATCGGGGCTGGTTCAACTAGTGTTTCGGGTAATATTTCGGGTGTGCGATTAGGCAAACTATCCGGAGACTGAGCAAGTTGGGTCAAAATACCGGGTTCTTGCGTTGCTTGAACCTCAGGTTCTACAGATTGAGCAACGGGTAAAGCTTCTGGTAGTGGCTCTGCCAGCGGAGGGGCACTCTCAATCGGGGTTTCAACTGCCTCGACCAAGTCTTGTCTAACGTCACTAGGTTCCAGCTCAGGAGCTGTCGAAGTAGGACGAGTAGCAGAGGAAGAGGAAGAGGGTCGAGCAGGCGGAGACGTGGGCTGAGTGGCTTGGGGAGGTACGGCGTCAACTGGCGACACACTTGGTGACGCACTAGGCACTTGAGCCTCAGGGCGGCGAGGTGCCTCAACAGTCGGGCGATGCCGACGCACTTCCAGGATCTGCTGCTTTTTGACGGGAGGCTGTGCGCCACTTGACTTGGACGGAGGCATAGAGTGAGTTGACGTTGACTTTCCAGGTGACGGAGAGGTGTGAACGTATTTTTCGGCGGCGGAACGAATCCGCGTGGCTTCTGCTTCTGAAATCGTACTGCTATGACTCTTCACTGGAATGTTGAGTTGTTCGCAAACGTCCAAAATTTCTTTGTTGTCCAAATTCAATTCCCGCGATAACTCATAAATTCTAACTTTACCGTTCATCCACTCTCCTCTCTTCGTGCCGGTGACTGTCACATAAGTTGACCCATTTTCCCTAAATAAAACTGCAATGAATTTTCGGGTTCGCCTGACTCAGCCATCTTAAACGCAAGACACCAAGGCCATTTTTCCACTAAAAACCTACAGCTAACAGATGCGATCGCTGCCGCCTCCTTCCAACCATCCAATTAAACGGCTACTGCGATTCTAAACAGTACCCTTCTACAATATTGCCTGAATCTTTTTGAACCGGGCAGATTCTGAGGTGAAAACTTTGTTAACAGCCCGATTACAGTTTTGTTTGACCTACCATTACGACTCAATTTCTTAACGTATCCTTAAAAACACAACGATTGTAAGCTTAGCTCACGAGGCGGCATGAATGATGAAGCCTAGGTCTTTGTCTCAGGTTGTTGTCTTTAACCTATACACGCCAACTTTAGCTTACAGGGCTTAGGGATGAGGGATGAGGAATTTTATCGTCAGCAACCCTACCTTCCATAAAACCAGCCTTGATAAAACTAGCACTAATAGAACCAGTATAAGCATCCTCACGACCTACGCATCTTCCAATAGTGGAATTCATCGCCCTTTGTAAAGCGACAATGCGTAAGCACGGCGCTGTACTGCCATTACTTAACCTTTATCTGACTCGCTTGCCGACAGCCTTTGCCACAGGGTTGCGTATATAGACTCCGGAACCGCTGCCTTAAGCGATCGTCCTAGCCGATCTTTTTTTTGAGCAGCCTGTAAACAGCTTGCCTGTAGACATAAGTAAGCAGAACGTCCAGATCCCTGTTCCAATTGTATCGCTCGCGACGGATGTAGCCGCACGATTCGTAGAAAAGCTGATCTGTGGGCAGTTTTTCTACAACTTAGGCACCGACGGTAATTGGGCAGCATGGATGGTTCTTGAACAGATCTTGAACAGATAATTAGGACTTACACGGTTGAATGAATTTGTCAGCGCTCAGCGCCCGCAAATTCATTCAACTTTCTTGGTTTTTTGTGTCAGGTGCGTAAGCCTTAAGGTAGTGTTTGAGTTGAAATTCCGTAAAGGTGGTAGTAAATCTCACCTTATCCCATAGGGAACTGCGTTGGAATAAGATACCGGCTCAAGCAGAAGGCTTATCATGGATTCCCGCCTGCGCGGGAATGACACCGGGATGATTTTTGTTTGCTGATCCCATACGTCTCGCGCTAGGAACCCTCTACAAAGTATTTGCGGCTATCTTATGGTGCTATAGGTTTACGCCTTACTTTTTTGAGCGGAGCGTGGCGTTTAGAAAAAGTAAACATTGTCTTAACCTGTGTAAGTAGTTCAACCTAAATAAAAACAAGAT
Organism: Elainellales cyanobacterium; assembly: GCA_038321765.1. GTDB lineage: Bacteria > Cyanobacteriota > Cyanobacteriia > Elainellales > Elainellaceae > CASBQJ01. The sequence continues at coordinate 20,232 of JBBQFG010000001.1, read as the reverse complement.
TCTAAAAGTCTGCGCCGCCCGCTGCGCGGGCGGCGCAGACTTTTAGGGTTTTATGTTTAATTACGCCCACCTACTTAGCGTGTTGCCATACGCTACGAGATTTTTAATTCTAAAGGACTATGCCAATTGAAGGGGATATTGATTTGAGCCTTCCAAGACTGCCAATTGGGCTAGACACTTCTGACTATCAAGTTCATTGTTATTGGATGGCTCAGGCGATCGCTCTGGCGGCTGCGGCTGGAGGGGCGGGCGAAGTACCCGTTGGAGCAATTGTGCTCGCTCCTGATGGCACGCTGTTGGCGACTGGTGAAAATCAACGAGAGCGCAATCATGATCCCACTGCTCATGCAGAGGTGTTAGCCCTGAGAGCTGCTGGGCAACGGCTGCAGTCTTGGTACCTGCCCCACTGCACTCTATATGTCACGCTGGAACCTTGTCCCATGTGTGCAGGTGCTATTATCTTGTCGCGGTTGGGAACGCTAGTTTATGGAGCCGACGATGTTAAGACCGGTGCCATTCGTACGGTTGCTAACATTCCCGATAGCGCCTGTTCTAATCATCGTCTTAGCGTCACCGGCGGTATTTTGGAAGCTTCTTGTCGGCATCAGTTGCAGACTTGGTTTCGTCAACAGCGGCGATCGCCATCAGTACTGAGCTAGAGCGAGAGGAAGGCTTACATACGATTGTGGAAAGTTTCTATTTCAGGGGGCTTGGCACGCAAAAATCAATTTCTAACCCCAGAGGACAGCCACACAACTGTCCCTGTGGTAGAGGTTGCCTTCGGAGTAAGGGTCTATGCTTGATTGAATATCAACATTCAAAGAATCTGTAGCACGTACTGACCGAAGTTTATGGTTTTGCTCAATTCAAAAGATGTCAACCTGAACGCATTGTCGCCCACTCGGGGAACCAGCATCGATTCACGGGTGTCACCTTGGCTGTCTGCACTGGCCTATCCCTTAGGCAGCAGGATCATACTGCCCACCTATTTCAGTGAGCTGTCTGTTATCGGACAAGAAAATATTCCGACCCAAGGCCCTGTAATTTTGGCACCGACGCACCGCTCTCGGTGGGACGCGCTGGTAGTGCCTCATGTGAGTGGGCGACGTGTCACCGGACGGTATCTACGGTTTATGGTAACCTCCGATGAAGTCAAAGGGCTGCAAGGATGGATGATCCGCCGTTTGGGTGGGTTTCCAGTGAATCCTCGCCAGCCTGGAATTGCTAGTCTCCGGTACGGATTAGAGCTAGTGCTAGCAGGTGAGATGCTGGTTATTTTCCCGGAGGGAGGAATTTTTCAAGATGGGCAACTCCATCCGCTGAAGCCGGGTCTAGCGCGGCTAGCTGTTCAGGCAGAGTCTACACAGCCTGGATTGGGGCTTAAGGTTGTGCCTATTCATTTGCAGTACAGTGAACTTGTGCCGCAGTGGGGTTGTAGTATTCATGTCCGAATTGGTACGCCGCTTGATGTGGCTGCCTATTTACATCAAAGCCCTAAAGCCGACGCAAAACAGTTAACGGCTGATTTACACACCGCATTGGAACGCTTAAAAGCAGCAGAAGCCTTGGAATCTCTTCGTTGTCAGCCTGTGCCACTGAACATTAGCCGTTCATAGTCCCAAGCTTCATAGTCCCAAGCTAAGCTGCCAGCTAACTAAGCGGCCAATATTTAAGGGAGCTTGATCGATTAGACGGAGTTGCCAGACACCTTTTGCGGATCGGTTTAGTAGATATTGTAAAAAGGGCGTGGTCTGGAGAGTGTAAGTGGTTTGCAGGCGATCGCTGCGGCCTAACGTGCGGCTTTGCAACAGCACAGATTCTCCTTGTGGAGGCATTAGGGTAATTTCTAAGTCACCCAGGTAGCTGTGCTCTACGTCGAGGGTGATGCGAATATCTCTTACCGGGCGAGCGTCTTGAATTTGGATAACGCTGGTGGCTCCTCGTGGGCTGGAGTCGGGAATTTCTATAGACGTGGTGTTCTGTTGTTGCAGCCATTGAGAGGGCGCGATCGCCCCCGGTAGTTTTCGACGGGCGGCCTCTACAGCCCGTGCCGCATTTACCTTGCCATAACCAAACCACTGGGAATGCCCACTGGCGTTGTAGGTTCCTAAGCGCAGCCCAAACTGTGGATCGGCATCAGAGTCAACAATTTTATCTGCTGTCTCTTGGAGCAGTTGTTTGACTTCACGCGCTGTTAGATACGGATTAACTGAGAGCACCAATGCAGCCACCCCTGCAACCACTGGGCAGGCACTAGAGGTACCGCCAAAGGTATTGGTAAAACTGCCGGGATCGTACCCGGCGGCACCGAGGCGATCGGTGGTGAACACGCCGACTCCAGGCAGAGCTGTTTGCACGGGCGGGGCGGTAAACACATACCCCTGCTGAGGCAACCAAATGCCAGGGGGGGCGTTGTTGCTAGGGGCAGCTACGGCGATCGCTTCTCCCCAATTGCTGTAGGCTGCTTTTTTACCCAAACTGGTGCTAGCCGAGACTGCTATGACATCGGGATGTACGGCGAAACCATTTAGCCAGTTAACGACTCCACTTAGCGCGTTTTGAGGCCAGCCTTGCTCGTTTACGGCTCCGCTCACGGGGCGATTGGAGTTGCCAGCCGCAAACACGATCACGCAGCCTTTGCCATTGCGCCCCTGAGTTGCCGCCCGTGAAATAGCAGCCCGCTGCCGTAGCGACAGCGAAAAGTAAACCGCGCTGGCTCCCCAACTGCACGACACCACCCACGCCCCTTTTTGAATGACCCAGTTAAACAAATCTTCGATCGCCTGATCGTCTAAAAAGCCAGTAGTGCGAATTGGCATAAAACTGCAGCCGGGAGCCACCCCCACGATCCCCGTTTCGTTTTCCTCGGCGATCGCGACCCCAGCACAGGCGGTGCCGTGGCTTTCTTGTGACGCTTCGGGAAGGGGTAGTGTGTCGCGGGCTTTTAGATCTTGGGGAGAGACTACCTTGCCCTTGCCTTGAAAGTCAGGATGGTTCAAGTCAAACCCGTCGTCGGTAATGGCCACTACAACGGAGCGAATGCCCCGTGTGATATCCCAGGCAGGTTCTACCGAAATGTGGGCAGTGGACGCAATTTGGGTACCCCCGGTATTGTTCAGGTACCATTGGCGACCATACTCTGGATCACGGGGACGGTAGTGTAACTGCGCCCGCATGGCCACATTAGGCTCTGCCGTGAGCACATCAGGGCGACGCATGAGCTGGTTTGCTAGTTTGATGGGGTTGACTGTAGCCTGTGGAGTTAGTCGAAACACATAGGTATATGGAATACCCTCGACAGGCTGTATGGCTTGCAACCCATTGTCTGTGGCGATCGCCTGCATCGTAGCAGCCGTGGTAGAGGCGGCAAACTGGACTGTAATCTCATCAGTCAAATACACCCAGTTGTGAGGGCTGTTCTGCATTTGATATAAATGGCTCACAAATGCAACCGCATCACTGGCGCGCGCTTGATCAGTGATGGCATCTAACCGATCAGCCCCGACCTGTACCAGCCCTAAATTCAAACCGGGAACTGGCTGAATCGAGTCAACCCCAAGTAAGGACGCTAGGTCTTCTAGGCTATGCCCCTCCGCCGGACGCAGCGTGAAGCGATCGCCCACTTTTTCAAGCGCTAATTCTTCTCCGCCTCGCTGTAAAACTAGCCCTTGCTGAGCCGATAGCACACCAGGGGTAAAGGACGACCCTTGAGACGAATTGGGTAGAGAGTTAGCATCAGTCATATTTAACGTAAAGCGCTTTGCGCCGAGTTAAGTAAGGGTTTATTTCTGTCGCTCTTGATCCGTAAAGTCTAGTGTAGACAAAGACAAAACTTGAATGCCCTAGCTCTGGGGTTCGTTCTCTAGTAGTCCTAAATTGGTAAGGATTAATTGGTAAGGATTGTTTGATGGGCGGGCTTAGCCCGCCCATCAAACAATCCTTACATTAATACCACTACCAGTTCTCTAAACTCTGGGGTAAGTTGTTGATAATGCTGTAGCTGAATTCGCTGGAGTTCTGGAGCTTGGTTTTTTGCTAGGTTGGACTATGATCTAGGCACAATCTCTCACGTTTGTGCGTCAATTAAGTAGGTGGGCGTAATTAAACATAAAACCCTAAAAGGCTGCGTCGCCCGCTGCGCGGGCGACGCAGCCTTTTAGAATCTTGTTTTTATTTAGGTTGAACTACTTAGCTTCAATTGAAACATTAATGTAGTTTAAAACTGCCCGCTCAGCGAACAGTGTAGGATTTGGGAACTGGTTTTTCGTTAGGCTGAGAAACTTAACAGCCTCACAGTGGTAATATTTATCCTGTGCATGAGCAGGTTAGACTTGTCCACGTCAGAATCAATGCAGAGTTGTACATGGTATCTTTCAAAGCGTTCCGCCGTTTTTCTATTGCCTGCCTTCTGTCTGCACCTGTTGCAGCAGCCATCATGCTGTCATCTTTAGGCAATGGCTGGGCACAATCCATTCCTACAGACCCTGATCTGACAGGCGATACTCCACAGCCTGTTGATCCTGTTAATCCAGCCAATATTGAAGATTTGCGGCCTCTCTCTCAAGACGGCAGCATCTTGAGCATGAGAGCTGGGCAGCGCCTCATTGAAGAAGCTGCAACGGCAGTAGCGGCTCAAAACTACGCATTGGCAATCAGTAAGCTACAGGATGCGCGCCAACTTTTTAACCAACTTTCCAACTTCTACCAGGAGCTGTACAGCAGCTTTAACCCCATTGACAATCGCATTGCCGATGTTCAGCGTCGTCAAGCGCTAGAGTCTGCTCAGTTGCGCGATGAGGCAACTTACCAGCTTGCCCTGGTGCACCGTGCTCGCAACCAGCCCGACTTGGCCGTGCCGCTGCTGGTACAAATTGTGCGTAGCCAAAACCCAACTCGCGATTTAGGGCAGCGCGCCTATCGCCAACTGTTTGAGCTAGGGTTTGTCGATACGCCCTACCCTCGCAACCAAGAGCCTGCGCCTACCTCTACCGCGCCTCAGACTGTGCCCAGTAATTAGAAAATAGCGATTAGAAGGGAAGGGTGCATCAGTAAACCTTCAGGAGGGTTGGGGTGAGCGATCGCCAACCAAGACCGTACATAGCCGATGCGCCACTCAGGGCGGCGTTCCAGCTCTAGATGAGCTAATGAGTAACGGTTGTCATGTGGGTCAGAATTTACTTACAGGAGACAGAGTGATTAGCCCAAATCAAGTTGAGGACATGATCAAAACTGCCCTCCCAGATGCTCAGGTTCAGATTCAGGATTTGACAGGTGGCGGAGACCACTATCAAGCTGTAGTGGTTTCCTCAGAGTTTGCAGGTAAGACCCTGGTTCAGCAGCATCAGATGGTGTACGGAGCAGTTCGGCAAGCGATGTCGTCTGAGGCGATCCATGCTCTTGCGCTCAAAACCTATACCCCTGAAGACTGGGTCGCTACAAACCAAGCTGGCTAATCGTTGATATTCCACCCCATTGATATTTCACCTAGCCGATACCCCATCTAAGTGCAGTGGCTTGATAAATCTTGAGGGATGAGCTTCTCAGTAAGGTTAAGGGAGCGGTCATATAAGAGGCTCCTATTGTTAAAGGCTACCTACTGTAGAAGCAGCCGAAAGACACCACGATAGAATGGATGTGGAGCAATTTAATCCTACTACTTACTCCAGAGCGCGCTATGACTCCAGAACTAAAAGAACGAATTGACACTCTGATTAACGAAAACAAAATCTTTGTTTTCATGAAAGGCAATCGGTTGATGCCCCAGTGTGGCTTTTCTAATAATGTCGTGCAAATCCTGAACGCTTTGGGCGCATCGTACGAGACGTTAGACGTTTTGAGCGATTACGAAATTCGTGATGGCATTAAGGACTACTCTAGCTGGCCTACCATTCCTCAAGTTTATATTAATGGTCAATTTGTGGGTGGCTCCGATATTTTGATCGAGTTATATCAGAAGGGAGAGTTGCAGCAAATGGTCGAGGTTGCACTAGCGTCTTAAGAGCGTGAATTAGATAAAAGCCAGCATTTTTTGAAAAGAGTGATTGAGCTGCCCTTTTCAAAAAATGCTTGGTTTATTTGTCTAATAGACCCCTGCATAAATGCTTTTTTGAGGGCGTGAATCGTTTTCCGGCGAAGCTGGGAAACGATTCAGAATCTTGTCAAACAGCTTCCAAGGAAGCTGGAAGAACCTAACGGAAATCTACTTCGCGCTCAGTTTGGAGTGTTTCAAAATTGGACGAATCGTAGAGATAGCGCATCGCTTCCTCTTCTAGTTGATGAATAAGATAGGCTTCGACAACATTCGTGTGGCGCAGGGCAGCTAGATACCCGTCCAGATAGAGCCGAAGTTCGTCGAAACGGTATCCTCGATTCCATTGCTCGTTGAGAGCGTCGGTCACTCTCTGATACAGGCGGATCACTTGAGTGTCTTGAAGCATAAAAGGTGATAAAAATCGTTTGTGAATTAATGGGCAGACGGAGAGATGCAAAATAGAGCTGGTTTCGCTGAAATGGCGATCCTCTCTACAAACAACGCGATCGCGCTGTTGCGTTTGCCGGAGATCCTAGCATTACTCCCTTCTATTTTACCCTGATCTACGGGTAGACTTGCGACACTGTAGTTGAGTCGGGCACTCGGTGATTTTCTAAGGGTTGTGTACAGGGGTTGTGTACAAAATAAAACCTAATCTTTTTTTGGCAGTGCCGCACGGAGCGTGGCACTGCCAAAAAAAGATTACAAAAAAAGATTACAGGGCCGCTAGTGATATGGATGGAGCACAGGCGATCGCCCAGTGCGTAGCAGTGGTTACAAAACCTTGACAAATGCTCTGTTAAGTTTAGACTCATTAATCTGCATAGCAAGTTGGAGCACCGTGAGCGCTGTTTGCATCCAAATTGTCGAGGGAAATCCCCATTTGCGATCGCTACTCGGCTGGCATTTGCAGCAACTCGGCTGTTCGGTCTATCAGGCCGCTAGTCTTCAGCAAGCCCGCGACGTTTTTCTCAACCGCCAGCCCAATCTAGTCATTCTTGACTCGGAACTACCAGACGGCGATGGTCTAGAGTTTTGCCGTTGGGTACATCAGCAAGGGCAAGCATATGTGCTGATTCTTTCTGCTCGCAACACAGAAGCGGATATCGTAGCAGGCCTGCGGGCAGGTGCCGATGATTATCTAACCAAGCCGTTTGGAATGCAGGAATTTTTAGCACGGGTAGAGGCGCTGACCCGCCGCAGCAGGGCGACAGCCGTTCCTGCCCTGCTAGATTATGGTGCTTTGAAAATTGACCTGGTGCAGCGTCGCGTCCAGCTTAATCAAGAATTGATTGACCTTACACCTCAAGAATTTAGCCTTCTCTATGTTTTAGCTCAGGCGGGAGGGTCGCCTCTGAGTCGATCAGAGTTGCTGCGTAAGGCTTGGCCTGATGCCATCGATAACCACCGCACTGTAGACACGCACGTATTATCCCTGCGTAAAAAGATTGAGGTTGATCCTCGTCAGCCCAATTTAATTCAAACCGTGCGGAATGTGGGCTATCGATTTAACGTGGAAGTGGTAGAGCCAGTTGCGAAAAACGGCTCAAGTTCAGCGAGTCAGAGGCGATCGCCCACACGTCCGCTATCTGGTATTGCCGAAGGGCGATAGATGGATCTGCGATAGTTTAACTAATCCCAATCATCGGCGGATTGTTTGTTAGCGTGAACCATCGTTTCCCGTAGTTCTACCCAGTTGACTTGCTTGGCGGGCAGATTTTGGAGAAGTGCGCCGTGCTCTAGATAAAAGAGGCGATCGCAAAATTGCTGCGCTACGTCCAACTGGTGGTTCACCATCACAATGGTGGTGTGCTGCTCGGCTGCCAGCGTCAGTAACAGCTTAATCAAATATTCAGCCCGACCGGCATCGAGCGCTGATGTGGGTTCATCCAGCAGCAGAATAGCAGGCTGAGTTAGGATGGCACGGGCGATCGCCACCCACTGACGCTGCCCGACCGAGAGTTGAGTTTCCGTTCGCTCCAGCCAATCTTGCGGAAGGTGCAGTTGCTCCATACCGCTAATCAAGCGCTGCTGAATGGAGACCGGCGACAGTCCCCGCAGTTGTAGCGGATAGCTTAGCGCCTGCCGCACGGTCATTCCCAACAGCGACGATTCTTGATGGACGAGGGTTATTTGCCGCCGCAGTTGAATCGGCGGAATTTGGCGGATTTCTTGATTGTTTAAGTAAATGTGCCCACTGCTCAACTCGGTGAGGCGGTTGAGCAGTCGCAGCAGGGAGGTTTTTCCGGCTCCCGTCGGGCCGACAATGGCAAGGCGATCGCCCTGAAAAATCTCGCCTGAAATGTCGTGCAATAGAACTTGAGCGGCGATCGCACTGTTCAAGCCCACCTTTTCTAAGCGCAGTTGAGCAGCCTGACTCAAACTCCCCAACTCCCCATCGTTAGAGCCGTTCCAATTGTCCAGCCGTCCATCAAGAGCAGTAGCAGGGTTAGCCCCAGCAAAATCAGGTACATCCAGGGTTGAGACAGAGGGCGGACATCGGTCATATCGATCCCCGTTTTAGCTTGTACCTGTTGCACCATCCGGTTAAATCCCGCCACCCGCATTGGCAACAGTCGAGCCTCATTTGCCTCGGTCAAAAAATAGTACACAATTCCCCCCTGCCCTGTAGAGCGAGGCTTCAGCGCCTTAACCTCTTGCCAAGGTAACGTCCAGCCCTTGCGCCAAAACCGTGGCACCCAAGCTGGATAGGTGACTTGAATACCCGTCTCGTTTAATATCACTTGTTCGCTTAACGCTGCATAGAGGGCGATCGCTCCCACCAGCAACCCCAGCACCAGGATCGCGGGTGGCACAGATGCGTTGGTAAAACGCGCCAAAAACGGCAGCGGCAGCGTCAACGCTACATAGAATAGCAGCAGCGTCACACGAATCAGCGGCGAGAGTCGAAAGATAGAAACGGCGGCTGGTTCCGGTAAGGGATTGGGGACAGAATCAAAAGCAGCACTGGGCGCAGGTGGAGAATCAGGAACGTTGGAGGGTTGAGACACGGAAACAAGGGGCATCAGAAAGGGCAGCTAATCTCAATATACCTGTCGGCTCATGCGTGGCGAACGCTGACCTAGGGCAAATATTTTTGCACCACGCTCCAGCCCGATAGAGAAACAGCGATTAGCCCCAGCAACAGCACCAGATTTGTTCCCAGGTGAAGCGATCGCGCCCAAGGACGTTTGGGACTAATGCGGCTAGCGCTGACGGCGGAAAGCAACACCAACGCAACCACTGTTAGCCCCGCCAGCAAATGTACCGAGTGGCCTAAACTACCGTAGTAGCCGAGTGTCCCTACCACTCCAACGCTCAGCAGCAGTAGGACTAGGCCGACTAGAATTCCGCCAATTGTGTAGTGCAGCGATCGCAGCCATTTTGGTCGGGGTTGACTGCGTTGGCGCGTCACCAAAATCCACCCGCCCGTGCCTGCCAAAATCAAATAGGCCAACACCGACAGCCCCATTGACCAAGCCGCGATCCGCCACAACCAAAGAAACGAAGGAAGGTTCACCGTACACACCCCCAGAAATCCATGCCTCCATTATCCTCTCGTTTGGCTAACGTGTAGCTGTGTCATCTCCAATATGCGGTGCCGCCGTACTGGGTATAAGTAAGAGAGAGGCGATCGCTATAGCGGTTCCTGGTTCAGTGAAGTACAAGTTGATTTTTAAAAGTCTTATTCAGCAAGGGTTTTGCCGGGGTCTACTGTACCTCACCCGGCAAAGAACCGCTATACTACCTGGCGAAAAGATACTGTTCGGGCTAGCAGATACTAGCTGGTAAAATGGAGGTAACTTTCTATCAAGTGAGTTTTGGGTAGTTTATGCCTTCACCCGCTATTACTACGATCGTCAAGATGGTTGAATCTCTACCTGATGACTTACAAGAGCGGGTTGTTGAGCATATTCGTGAATTCATTGCTGACTTGGAAGATGAAGCCCGGTGGGAATCTTCGTTTAGGCAAACCCAAAATAGTTTGATTGCAGCAGCGCAACAAGCGAAGCGAGAAATAGCGGACGGGCAGGCAGTTCTGATGGATTATGAGCAGCTATGAAGTCGGTGACGCTGCCATTGTTTTGGGCTGAGTATCGACCCAGTGCTTCGCCCCTGCACAGATGGCTTTTTTGGACGCGCTAAGTTTATTTCCCTTCTTCTTCGCTGGTTTGAGCCTGTGCTAATTTGGTGGCGTAAATTTCTACGTCTTTTTGCAAGATATTTTCGACTTGGCTGGCAAAGAAATTAAACGCTTCTTCGTGAGTTTTATAGGGAATGTAAGCTCCACTGAGCTGAGAGAATTGCCAACCTTGAGTTTTCAACGACTCTACACTGCGCCGGTAATGCTGCCAGCGTTCGCCATAGTGAAAAAATTCTTCAACGGCAGCAGAGGCCGCCACTACGGCACTAAGGCCAATAGTAGCCCAGCGAATGGTATCTGCGAACCGACGATTCTCGGCATCAACGCTGCCAAGGCTGACCAAAATGGGAACCACTACCCCACCAATGATGGTTAATAAGCGCAGCCGATGGTACCAGTCGCGAGTTACTACCGCTTTACTCTCCATCCACAACACTTGTTCAAGCCAGCGCGATCGCAAGTAGTGCTTCTGAGTTTCTTTTAGCCCTAGCGTTTCAAACAGCGAGTTAAAGTCTTGCTGTAGAAATTCGCGGTATGGATCTTTTCTTGCCATTGTTCACCCTGAGTGGTTGGGTACACGATTTTATTAGTTTACCTAAAAAAATTAACGCGATAGGGTTTCTTGGATCACTCTCGCTAAATCATCTGAACTTCTTAGATCAATGGCTTTCAGGAGTCCAGATCCAACGATGCGGCGGGCACGTTCATCGGTTACTTTGCCATCTAGGGCAGTCGCTAGCGCATCAGCCGTGCGACCACTGCCCGCAATTACAACCAAAGGCCGCCCTTCTTGAACGTTTTGGGACGCATCGTTCCAAGTGGCCTCGCCGCCATTAATCAGAATAGTCAACGAGGGCGAATCTCCAGCGATCGCACTGGCCAGTTGAGCAATCCACACAGACTCATCTCCCCAGTATGTGCCGGGTACGAGAACAAAGTGTGTGTGGTGTGGCTCCAGAAACGCACCATCGGGATGAGATAACGCTTGACCAGGCAACCCAGTGGTGGCACTGGGGGCAACGCCAATCAGCGGGAATGTGGAGTTGGTTTTGCGTCGTGCTCGCCCCATCATTTGCATAACCCCCGCGTCGGTACCGCCATCTACCACAACCGCATTCAGAGTTTGAGCCAACGGCGCTAGTACCCTGACAAACAGCGATCGCACCCGTGCTCGATCGTCATCACCCAGTTTGCCAGCCCCTCCTACCACAACCAGCACCGGACGCGACTCCAACAAACCGAGACATTGCAGAACCGAATTCAGATCGGCATCTGCTTCAACGCGAATTGCCGTTGCGGTGTTGCCATTGGGGAAACTGACATCGAAACTGGGTGCCATGGCAAGTGTCCTAACGGGAGAAGGCGGCGCTTGAATCCGTGGAAGAGGGTTAAGACTGAGCATACTGCTTAATTTTTTGGTCAAAGTACTCTTAATCTCAATATTTCCCTGTTTGGCTTGATTAGAGATAACAGCGGGCAAATTACGCTCTAACTCAGTCTCAACCGAAAGATATTGCCTGCGATTTGGAGTCAGTATTTATTCTTTTCCGCCCTCAGTGCTAGCCCACCGGAGAGCTGGAATTAAATGTTGAACCAGGGTACTGGCATCGACTCCCAGCTCGCTGCGGGCTTGAGCTGCAAAAATGCCCGCCTGGGAATGCCACCAGGTAGCCGTTGCTGTCACCAGCTCGGGGGGCGTTTGGCGGGAGGCAGCTTGCGCGAGTAAGCCCCCCAGCAGCCCCGTCAGTACGTCTCCGCTGCCGCCCCTGGCCAGTGCCGCAGTACTGTGGGGATTCAGAAAAACGGTCGAGGCTGAGACTTCTGGCTGATTTGCTTTGGGAGCTGCGATCGCCACCCGCGCCCCCTTCAACAACACAATCGCGCCACAGGCTTGAGCCGCTATTTGCACCACTTCAATTCGATCGCCCATCAGGTCGGTAATGGGCTGACCGTTCAACGTCGGGAACAGTCGTCGAAATTCGCCTGGATGGGGAGTCAAAATAGTTGGAGCCGATCGCTGGTGCAGAGTCGGAACTGTGCCCAAGCTGGCCAAACTGTTCAATCCATCGGCATCTAATACCAGTGGGCAAGGAGCCTTTAACACTTGCTTTACAACGGCGATCGCCGCTGGGGTTAGGCCGGGGCCACAGGCGATCGCCTGATATGTTTCTAAATCTACTCCATCTGGAAGTCGTGCGATCGCTCCATCTGGCGTTTCTGGACACCCCAACACTAAGGCATCTGGCACCTGAGCAATCAAAAGCGATCGCAGGCTTTCGGGCACCGCTACCGAGAGCATTCCCACCCCGCTCGATCGAGCTGCCAATGCCGACAGCAGTGCCGCCCCCATGTACTGCCGTGAACCGCACACCAGCAGTAAGTGACCCTCACGGTACTTGTGGGTAGCCGCAGGACGTGGTAGCGGCAGCGCTGCGATCGCCATCTGTTGGGTGATGCGCTGCACTGCCACCGATAGCATTACTGCCTGCACATCGACTAGGGGAAGGTCAAAATCAAGTAGCTCCGCTTCCCCGATGTACTCTAATGCCTGATCTTGCAAAAAAGCCCGTTTCCACAGTCCCAAGCAAAGGGTGCGCGTGGCACGGATGGCAGTTCCAAGGGCAGCGCCTGTGTCGGTATGCAGTCCAGACGGCAGATCAATACTGAGAATGGGGATGCCCCAGCTATTAATCTGGTCAACGGTGGCGGCGAGAGTAGGGGAAAGCGATCGCGTCAGGCCAACGCCAAACAAACCATCTACCAGCAGAGTAGATGACTGTAAGTCCTCTACTTGCGGCACGGTTGCGATCGCCAAGCTCTGTGCATAGCGGGCATGGCAGGCTGTCAGTTCCTTCAAGTGCTCAAACGGGCAATATAGCTGCACTCCATAGCCGTTTAAGTGCAGTTCCCGCGCTACGACTAAGGCATCGCCGCCGTTGTGCCCTGGCCCCACCAGCACACCGACGGTTGTCTGCTCTGCATTAGGATAAAGCTCTTGAATCCTTGCTGCTACCCGTCCTGCCACCTTTTCCATTAGCGCTGGTACAGGCATTCCTGCTGCAAACAGGCGAGCTTCAACCTGGCTCATTTGGTCAGCAGTTACTACCACGCGCTGAAGCTGCTCCAGTCGGTTGTTCAGGGGCATTGGGTCATCCTATTGTCGATTCCTATTGGCGGTAGTAGACCCTCGCATTCATGCCAAAATCGCGCAGGTAGACGTTCCACCGCTCGGCAGCAGTGCGGTCGGTAAATGGCCCCACGCGCACATGAGGACCCAGGGGTTCGTCTCGCGCCTGCACAATGCTAGCCATGCTCACCCCTTGCCCCAGCAGTACGACTTGATTGCTCACGAAATCGAGTTCGTCTACCGAGGTGGGGATCACCACGTAGTAAGGGCTATTGGGGGGGATCGCATAGCTGAAGCGATCGCCATTTGGGTCTTGTAACGCCGGATTTTGCAGGTCGGGATAGTCTCCAAACACGATTTCTTGAGGCGCTTGGGCAATGGTAGCGTCTGGTAGGGGAGCCAGCGCCAATGGCTCAGGTTGGGCGGCATAGCTGGCAGGCTGATAGTCCGCAACATAAGCCTGAGATAAGACAGGTACGACATCGGCGGCAATACCTTGCGTGGTTAGGGCTTGCACTTGCTGAACCGCCCCTTGCTCTTCTCTAAATACACCCGCTTGAATAACAGCCCGACCTTTATATTGCTGCAACTGGGCAGCGGGTTCTACCTGCTGCACCTGAGATAATAGAAGCGGACTATCGCCATTGACCACCACCATATACAGCGACTGCACCGAGTCGGCTGGAGCGGCGATCGCCGGAGAGGTCGGCTGATTAAAGGAACCGGGAGCAATATATTCCCCTCCGGTTGGGTCTAGCGGCGGTGGTGGCAACCCGTCTACAATCTGCTGAGCTAAAATCTGGGGCTGCTGGATGCGATCGCCCGGTTGGTCTGCCCAAGCCACAGCGGGAAATAGTCCCGCCGTCCCGATACCCACAATCAGAGATGCTGTAGACACCCTAGAAACTATAGACACAAGGGCGGTAAGACTAACTGGCCGCGCCAGTATGCCCTGAGAATAAATTAGAAGATTCATTGTGGTAAGCGATACAAAATCTATGGCAATTTTTGGGTGCAAGTCTAGCACGTCAACTTAAATCTGGAACGACTTTTTAAGCCGCAGCCAACCTTATACCCTTGAAGCAAGCGGTTGGAGGCTGTTTAACACAGTATTTGTTCAACACAGTATTCTAAACGGTTGATTTTTCGTGTGCTTGAAGCACACGAAAAATCAACCTTTAAACCAATTCCTTAGGAGCGATCGCCCCCTTATGCAGAACAGTCGTAGTGGCTCTCAGCTTGAGCAGTACACCTTAAAGCGCCCTCAAGAAGTGCTGCTCGTCACCGCAATTATCGCTGGTGAAACCGATCAAGTCGCAATTTTTCGAGGCTTTTCCAGTTCGTTGATGCGCCCCACTGCCTTTGACCCCGACGTGCCCGTTCTTCCCCAGGATGCCACTATTCTGACGATTGATCGACTCATCAGCCCCTATGACCCCAACCAACCGCGCTACATTCAGCAGGGATTAACCTGGGAATCCATGCAGCCGTTACTGGTTGAAACGGGTGTTTTATAAGCCTTTGGGCAGTACTACCCTCCTCACTGCTGAGAAATTTGCTAAGAAATCTGTCGGTGTTGTCAATCTGCTTTAGGGCAAGTTCGTTTTGGGGAGGCAGACTCAGTACGCCTCCCCAAAACGAACTTGCCCTGAAATCTCATCCTGAAACAGGACTGGTGCAGTTGAATGACATTGCACGTGTTCTGCTTGCAACGTTATCTAACTGCCTTGGTTTTCCGTTTGGTGTGCGAACGTCTCACTTAAATTTATCAACACTAGAAATCTGTCAATCGATATTTAGGTTTCTTAAAGTGAAATGCTATGCTCCTGAAGTGTGATGTGTGGAGTGATCAGTCTCATGGTTTTATCGCCTATTTCTCTTGAGGGTTCGTCTGTTTCAACGTTAAAACCCGCGATAGAAATTGAGTTAGGTGAAGGATTAGAGCTAGGGGAAGAGAGTGCCCTCTGGAATTCTCTGGTGCTGCCTTCAACCCGGTTGTTTGGTACGGATGGTATTCGCGGTCGAGTTGGAGATTTGCTGACACCAGCATTGGCGTGTCAGGTGGGATTTTGGGCAGGGCAGGTACTGAAAGCCCATGCGTCTGGTTCTGTCTCTGGTTTTGGGCCTGTCATGGTGGGGCAAGATTCGCGTAATTCTAGCGATCGCCTCTCAGCCGCGTTGGCAACTGGGTTAACCGCCGCTGGACTGGACGTTTGGAATTTGGGATTATGCCCAACTCCAGCCGTTGCCCATCTCACCAGCACGTTAGGAGCGGTGGGGGGCGTGATGATTTCCGCCAGCCACAACCCGCCTGAAGATAATGGCATCAAGTTTTTTGCAGCCAATGGGGCTAAGCTGCCAACTCATTTACAAGCAGCGATTGAGTCAGCCCTGCGAAGTACAGAAATCGTTGCGACGGCTCCCAGCAACAAAGGCCGTTCATGGCGACGAGCAGAGCTGTTAGACCAGTATGTTGAGTCTTTGCATCGTCCGCTGCTGCCCCAGACTAGCCTTGCTGGAATGCGGATTGTGTTGGACTTGGCTTGGGGTGCCGCTGCGGGATTGGGAGCTAAGGTGTTTCGGCAAATGGGAGCTGATGTGATCTGCCTGCACGATGTGCCCGATGGCGATCGCATCAACGTCCACTGTGGCTCTACGCATCTAGGTGCCCTCCAAGCAGCCGTTTTACAGCATCATGCCGATTTGGGTATTGCCTTTGACGGCGATGCCGATCGGGCACTGGCAGTAGATAATGAGGGGCACGTGATTGATGGAGACTATATTCTCTATCTGTGGGGTAACGCGCTACGGCACGCCAACCTATTGCCCCACAACACCCTGATCTCAACGGTTATGGCAAACCTGGGGTTTGAGCGGGCATGGCAGCAGCAGGGCGGCACTCTGATTCGTACTGCCGTTGGCGATCAGTACGTCCATGCCGAAATGTTAGAGCAGGGAGCCATGTTGGGGGGAGAGCAATCGGGTCACATTTTGTGTCCGCACTACAGCGTGTCGGGCGACGGCCTACTGACGGCGCTACACCTAGCGACTCTGGTGCAACAGTCTGGCACGTCGCTAGCCGAGTTGCGAACCCAAAGCTTTCAAACCTATCCTCAACTGCTTCGCAATGTCCGCGTAAATGATCGCGATCGCCGTCTTAATTGGCAACAGTGTGAACCCGTTCAGCAGGCGATCGCCCAAGCAAACGCTGCCATGGGCGATCAGGGACGCATCTTAGTGCGTGCCTCTGGTACTGAACCGCTAATCCGCGTCATGGTTGAAGCCGTTAGTGCTGATCTGGTAGACCATTGGACGACTCATCTGGTGGCTGTGGTAGAACAACACTTGGCTGCCTGAATTTCTCTAAGTAGTTCGACCTAAATAAAAACAAGCTTCTAAAAGTCTGTGCCGCCCGCTGCGCGGGCGGCACAGACTTTTATAGCGGTAGCCATGATCAATAGGACGCTTCCCTGTCATTCCCGCGCAGGCGGGAATCCATCTGCTCGACAGGTGCCAGCGTCATTCCCGCCTGCGCGGGAATGACGCTGGCATATCCTAAGCTTTATGACTATGGCTATAGAATCTTGTTTTTATTTAAGTTGAACTACTTGTCGCCTCTTGCACAAACATAGCGACTAGGCGATCGTAGGTTCCTGCGCCTATGTACATCGGGTAGCGGTGCGATCGACTGTATATCCACACCAGCTCGTCTCCGTCAAAAATGCGGATGTCTTGCAGCAGGCTTTTACAGTGTGGCTTAAGGCGGTTAGCTGTCTCTAGAGCATCAGTCCAACGGTCAAAGGTTTGGGAAACGTCTTTGGTGGTGACTCGAAAGCGCATAGGTTTTTAGGCTCTGGGTTACAGACGCTGAGCCAGCACGGCATAAAACGGGTCGCCGCTGCCCAGACCTAACATTTGCATAAAACTGGGCATCGTAGACGAACGGGCGATCGCCTCTACATTTCCAAAGCCTGGAATAGCCTTAAAATACCCTTTTACTAGCTCTACGCGATGCGATTCTGACCCATCGCGCCACGCCTGGATTGCCTTTTGATAGAACATCCGGTTTGAGAAACTAAAAATAGCAATCCCCCCCGGCTTGAGAATGCGATAGATTTCTGCAAACACTGCCTCAGGTTTCTGGAGATACTGCACCGAAACCGTATTTAGCACCGCATCAAACGACTGATCGGGCAGCGGCAGCAATTGAGTTTGGTTTAAATTCTGCACAAAGTAATGATCTAACCGACGATTTTTCGCCAATTCCTCTGCATTTAAGCCGTGACCTTCTACATGCTCAAACGTCATCTCGTCTGGCAGATGAGACACCCAGCTACTCATCAGGTCAAAAATGCGAGTTCCCGGAGTCAGGCGCTCTCGATACAAATCGGTCAACTGTTGAATAAACCCATCATCTACATGGGTCACAAAACGCGGTGCGTCGTAAAACAGTGTATCGTCTGTTTCATCTAACTTGGCGCGCTGCACAGGTTCCAAAAGCATGACTGGTGAATTCACTAGGCTTACCCTTCCTAGTGTAAATTAATGTAAAGAAAAGTGTGGCAGCTAACTTCTATAGCGGTTCCTCTTAACATAAGGTACACGTTGGACAGACAGGGCAAGGGTTTCAGCTTGTTATTCGTACCGCACCAGATCGGTAACCGCTATAACTGCGTATGAAGAGTGCAACACGCATCCAAAAATACATTTTTCCTAACCTTCCTTGGCGATCGCTGTAAGTAGGTGGGCGTAATTAAACATAAAACCCTAAAAGTCTGCACCGCCCGCTGCGCGGGCGGTGCAGACTTTTAGAATCTTGTTTTTATTTAGGTTGAACTACTTAATCACTTGCGGTTTTCTGCCTAGACAAACAAAGAACGTGCTGCGCGTTAGTTCCTAGCCACGCAGCACGTTCTTTATTAGGTAGTGGTATTGATGTAAGGATTGTTGGATGGGCGGGCGAAGCCCGCCCATCAAAAAATCCTTACCAATTTAGGACTACATATTCTTGCCTCGTTTATGTCAACAGGGTTTTAGTTTTTAGCGCTGGGCGTTTTAGGACTAAGCCTCGGCTTTACGTTGAAGCTTCTTGCGACCCAAGAAAGCCATCCCTGCTGTGATTGAACCCAAAATAGTTAGGGGTTCAGGAACGGCTGCGGAGTTTTCAGGGACAACGCCGCCCAAAACTTTATCGCTGCCACCACCCGCATTCACTTGCTGGAAGCGTCCAACAATGCCCAAGGATTTATCCCTCATACCGCTCAAGAAAGAATTCTCAACTGAGCTAGCGGTTAGCCCGGTACCCGAAAATAGGAAACTAACCAAACTTGATTGACCAGCGGTTAAACCACTTTGAGGATTACCGCCTGTGAAGTTACCTGAACCAGCACTACGGATACCCACATCAAAGGTGCCATAGGGATTTAAGGCTGCACTACCCACAACTGATTTATTCAGTTTAGAGTCGCCATAAAGCTTAGTAAATGTGCTGTTCGCAGCACTGTAGGTAAAGCTTTTGATGAAAGAAGGCAGATCAAATCCGATTCCAACTAGCGTCGCGGCTGTCGCACGAAGCCCAGCGGAACCATTAGTTGTGTTTTGAACGCCCAAGTTCAGCTTGACGTTGTTACCGTCTTGAACAAAGTTGAAATCGAGCAGGGCTGTAGAGCCTGTGTTTTCTGTGCTGCCATTGGAGGGATTGAGGGAAATGGTGAATGCCTCTGCTGGGTTGATAGGAGCAATCGATAACGCGATCGCTGCTCCAGCAGCAAGGGCAGACAGTGACATCGACGAGAGGGTGTGTTTCATGTTTAGTAAGGATAGATCAGCTAGCGTAGTCAGATTCGCGATTAGTTTTGTAGATGCCTGTGTAACTAATGCTACCAAGTCAATCTATTTCTGTCCTGAGTTAAATGACTGAAACCGTAATAAATTCAGAAAAATCCGCCAAAAATATAGGTTTGGAAGAATACGGATAAACGATACGCTTTTTATTAAAACTTGTTTTGACTACTAAGTACTTACACGTAGTTTTAGCACGCCCCCTAACTGACCTACGTAGGTGGGCACGAGTAAATATAAAGTTGTAAACTACAAACTCTGTTGGCTCTTCTGGGTATGGGGTTTTGTCTCAGCTTCTTACCGCCGCTTCAACAAAATTCCTCGCAACCCTGCTGTCTTCGCGCCTTCGTAATCTTCTCGCAAGCTGTCGCCCACATGCCAAGCCAAGGTCGGCGGACAGTTGTGTTTTGCTAGAGCCGCTTCAAATAACTTAGGGTTAGGTTTGGCCGCACCGACTTCAGTCGAAACGGTGACTGATGCGAAAAACGGCGACAAGTCCAGTGCCGCTAGAACGCTGTGAATGCGAGAGTCAAAATTAGACACAATGCCCAGTTCAATTCCTTGGGTTTGCCAATGGTTAAGTGTAGTCAGGGCATCTGAATACACAAACCAGGGGTCTGCTGTGGCAAAGTGGTCATAGAGACGACTGAAAAAGGCAGAGAAATCGGTAAAGTGGTTTAGCACTCCAGCTTGCTGAAACGTTTCGGCTGCGATCGCCCACCACCAGGCATACTCCCGATCTGGAATATCCTCTGCACGAGCGCCGGGAAAGGCCATCGGCGTAGCTGCCCAAAAGCTTTGAAAAAAGGCTTGATCTAGCACGTCGGGATTGGCATGTACTCCAAACGGACGAGCCAGTTCACTGTAGATCGTACCTACACTTCCCCGCACGCCAAACAGCGTACCCACTGCATCAAAAAAAATTACCTGAGGACGATTCATCGCAGGATTCTGGACACTGAACTATAGACCATAGCCTATAGCAATAGCAGGCGATCGGTCTACGCACCTAAACCTCAATCTCGATCAAACCTCAATTTCGATCAAACCTCAATCTCGATCAAACCTCAATCTCGATCAAACCTCAAT